>JBBQQZ010000235.1:0-6382 GCA_038215325.1 Tepidisphaerales bacterium
GGATCGTCGATCGCTCCTCCGGGTCATACCGACAGCCGACGCGAATCAGTCCTTCCTGCGGCTGAACCGCGTCCAGGGCGTTGGTCAGCAGATTCATGACCACCTGGTGCAAACCGTCCGGATCGATCGGAATCGCGGGCAGGTCCGGGTCGACGTCCGCGATCGCCATCACGCCTTTTTCGTTCGCCATCGGAGCGATCAATTCCAGGCACTCGTCGATGATCTTGCGCGGGTTCACCATCTCCAGCTTGGGCGTGCGCGGGCGGGAGTAGGCCAGCAGGTTCATCGTCAGGTTATAGATCTTCTCCATGTTTCGATCGACCACGCGCCAGCCCTTGGTGAGCTGGTTCAGGTCCGTTCGCCGGATGCCCATCTCGACGACATCCGCGCCGCCTCTTAGCGCCTGAAGGATGTTCTTGATCGAGTGGGACAGCGCCGCCGTCGTCTCCCCGATCGCCGCCATGCGTTCGGCTTGCAGGCCGGCCTGGTAAAGCTTGGCGTTCTGAATCGCCAGGCCCGCCTGCAATCCGATCGCGGTCAGCAGGCGAAGCTGGTCGGTCGAGTACGTGTAATTTCGCACGCTGCTGTCGATGTAGATCACGCCGATCACCGAATCGATGCCGGTCGGGTCGTCCATGCGTTTTTCCAGCTTTCGGGCCTTGATCGGCACGCACAACGCAGAGCGGATGCCCAGGTTCTGTACGCTCTTGCCTTTGCTGAAGCGCGGATCGACCATCGCATTGCTCGACAGCACGCCCGAGCCTGAATCGATCACGTACTTGATGATCGTCTTGCTCGCGTTGATCTTCTCAGGCTCCACCGGCGAAGTGTCAGCCCGGGGCTGCTGGTTCGCGCCGCGCGTTTCGTCCCGCACGCGGACGACTTTCGGGATCGGGTTCTGCTCCCGATCCAGCAGCAGCAAAATCCCGCGGTCGGCTTTCACGTGCTCGAAGACCAAATCCATGACGACCTCAAGCACCTGATCGATATTGAAGCTCGATCCGAGCGCAGCGCTCAGGCGGTACAGGATCTTTAGGTTCGCCATCGCCGCCGCCGCGGGTTCGGGGACGGCGAGCACCATCGAGTCGTCGTTGCTGGGCAGGGTATTGATGATCGAGCTATCCATGCCCGATTCGGCGCCCATGAGCGACACGTTCGACCCGCTCGTCCGTGTCATGCCCGGCTGAATACCGACCACCAGCAGCGACCTGCCTACGCGCACCTGATCTCCAATCTTCAGCGTATGGGGACGATCGATCCGCGAGCCGTTCACGTACGTGCCGTTGGACGATCCCAGATCGCGCAGGATCCACTCCCCGTCGTCATTCGGGCGCATCTCCGCATGACGCCGGGAGGTCGTTTGATCTGACAGCGGCAGCGCACGCGATTCGCGCCCTATCAGCGTCGTCTGGTCGGGCAACTCAAAACGTCGGCCTTTGTCGGGTCCCTGAAGGACTAAGAGCGTAATCACAGGCGGAAGTCTACCACAACCTCCCGCGACAAGCGGCGCGATCGATGGTCCAGATAGCGCAACTTTGCGTGCGCTACATTGTGTCACATCCCTCCAAATTCGTAACTGATGGCCTGCCACCACTTACGATCTATGGCGATGAAAAAACGATGTAGGGCGCTACATTGACGCTACATTCCATTGAGACCTCTGAATAACCCGGTCACCTCCGGAATGTCATGCTGAGGTACTCCGAAGCATCTACTCGATCACGCGGTTCGTGGGCATTCTTGCTGCTGACAAGATCCTTCGGAGTACCTCAGGATGACAGTTCGCGGAGTTTCTGAGGTTGTTCAGAGCACTCCAATGGCATTCGCTCTTCTATTGCCAATGAACACGCCGCGCGTCGGTCGGGCGAGCAGCGTCCTTCTGTATAGACCGGCGCGCTGCGCGTTTGTCGTGACAAACGCGCAGCGCGGAGCAGAAAAAGTAAAAAAATCGCCAGAATCTACGCCAGACGCTCAAGGGGTTTCGGGGTTGGCGTCGTTGTTATTGCCGAAGCTTCTCGGCGCCGGTGAGCATGAGACGGTCGGTGTCTTCCCAGCCGATGCAGGCGTCGGTGATGGAGACGCCGTACTTCAGTTGCGAGCGGTCAGGACCGACGTCCTGGCGACCTTCAAAAAGGTTGCTTTCGATCATCACGCCGACGATCGGCGAGGCGCTGCGCGCCGCCTTTTTCTGATCGACCAAGCTGTCCCAGACGACGCACTGGTTCTCGTGCTTTTTGCTGGAGTTGGCGTGGGAGCAGTCGACCATGAGCTTGGGGGACAAGCCCGCTTGCTGAAGCAGGCTCGCTGCGCTGGCGACGTTTTCGGGGTCGAAGTTGGGACGACCGGAACCGCCGCGGAGGATGATGTGGCCGTCGGTGTTGCCGGCGGTTTGCACGATGCAGGTGGCGCCGTTTTCGTCGATGCCGAGGAAATGATGCCCGGAGCGGGCGGCCTTCATCGCGTCGATCGCGATCTGGACGCTGCCGTCGGTGCTGTTTTTGAAGCCGACCGGCATCGACAACCCGCTGGCCATCTGGCGGTGTGTCTGCGACTCAGTCGTGCGGGCACCGATCGCGGCCCAGGCAACGAGGTCATCGATGTATTGCGGGATGATCGGGTCGAGCAGTTCGGTCGCGCAGGGGAGCCCGAGGGAGTTGACATCGAGCAGCAGTTTGCGCGCCAGCCGCAGGCCGGTGTTCATGTCGAACGTGCCGTCGAGTTGCGGGTCATTGATCAGACCCTTCCAGCCGACTGTGGTGCGGGGTTTTTCAAAATAAACCCGCATAACCACAAAAAGCTGATCGGCGACCTTGTCGCGAAGGGCCGCCAGTTTGGTGGCGTATTCAAGCGCGGCGACGGGCTCGTGAACCGAGCACGGGCCGATGACGACGAGCAGCCGCTTGTCTTCCCCGCGCAGGATTCGGCGGATGGTTTCGCGGCCGTCGATCACCGTCTTGTGGACGATGGGGCTCTTGGGAAGCTCCTGGTCGAGCTGTTTCGGCGAGATGATCGTCCGGATGCTGACGACGTTGACGTTCTGGACCGGCGCAAGGTCCGGTGTTGATCGGTCAGCGGCGGCGGTGGAAGATGAGTCAGTGGGGGTGATCGAGGTCATAAGGGAACGCAAAATCGTACCAGAAACCCCAATTCGACGCACGCGCAGGCAGTTGCGCCGGACGACGGAATCTGATAAAATGAGTCTATAATGTCAGAAACCCCCGTTTCAACGTCGGTTCCGAAGGCTGAAGGCATCCCTGCGGGCCTCTGGATGCGCTGCCCGGAGTGCGGCGATATGCTATTTAAGAAGGTCGTCGAGGAGAACCTCCAGGTCTGCCCGGCGTGCCAGTATCACTTCCGGGTGGGGGCGCGAATCCGCGTGAAACAGGTGTGCGACGAGGGGACTTTCGAGGAAATGTTCGCCGACGTCGAACCCACCGACCCGCTGGGGTTCAACGACAAGAAGAAGTACGCCGACCGCATCAAGGCCGAGCAGTTTAAGAGTGGGGAGAAGGACGCGCTGGTCTGCGGGCAGGGGTTCGTGAAGGGTCGCCCGCTGGCGATCGCGGTGATGGACCCGACGTTTATGATGGGGTCGATGGGCAGCGTCGTCGGCGAAAAGCTGACGCGCACCATCGAACTCGCGGCAGAGGAAAAACTGCCGTTGCTGATCGTCAGTTGTTCAGGTGGTGCTCGCATGCAGGAAAGTACGCTAAGCCTCATGCAGATGGCCAAGACCAGCGCCGCGCTGGGCAAGCTGGACGAAGCCGGCTGCCTGTTCATCTCCCTGCTGGCAGACCCGACGACTGGCGGCGTGACCGCGAGCTTCGCGATGCTCGGCGACTTCATCATCGCCGAACCCAAGGCCCTCATCGGCTTCGCCGGACCCCGCACGATCTGGAACACCATCAAGCAGGAACTGCCGGATGGGTTCCAACGGTCGGAGTTTCTGCGAGACAAAGGCTTCCTGGACTTCATCGTCCCGCGGAAGGATTTGCGAAGCGAAATCGCAAGGTTGATCGATTATTGCGTGAAGTGAGGAACCTCCAATGGAACCGATTACGATCATCAAGACGATCGACGAGAAAACCTACGACGCGCTACCGGAACTGCGCTCGATGGCGGGACTGAAAGTTGAGATCATCGTTCGCGAGGCCGGCGATACGCCACGACGTCGGCCGGGATGGGGAAAGGGATTGATTTGGATGGCTGAGGATTTCGACGCACCGTTGGAAGAATTCAAGGAGTACATGTGAAACTGCTCTTGGATTCGCATGCGTTTCTTTGGCTGGCATTGGATGATCCGAAGCTCACACAGAAAGCTCGCGAACTTCTGACTTCATCCGAATCCAACCTCTTCCTCAGTAGTGCCACCATCTGGGAATTGGCGATCAAAGAATCGAGTGGGAAACTGAAACTCGGGGCACCTCTCGAACGATTGGTGGAAGATGGCGTGATGGAATTTGGCATCAGCTATCTGCCCGTCACGCCCCGACATGCACACTATGTATCTCACCTTCCACGCCACCATGCGGATCCATTTGACCGCATGTTGATCGCGCAGTGCCACGTTGAGGCAATGCGTCTCGTCTCGGGCGACTCGAAGTTAGAAGCCTATGGTGTGCCTATCGTGTGGTGAACAGTTGCAGGCTTCGCCGTGCGAGCCGGCTGACGAGAACGGTTCGCACGGCGAACCCTACGAAACTCAGGCCTCTGCCTCAACCGGCGTGCGGATCGTCACCTGATCGTTCTGCTTGATCTGTTCGAGCAACTGTTTGCCGACCGTGACGGCGAAGATCATCGTGTTGTCGCTGACCTGTTCTTCGTTGACGCGGGTGTGCGTGCGGATGAAGTTGACGAGTTTGCCGTCGGTGACGTTGCATTCGAGTCGGACGTCAACTTGGTGGCCGCGGACGAACTTGATGACGGCTTCGATCACCTCGCTCAAGCCCGCGCCGGTGCGGGCGCTGATGGGGATGGCGCCGGGATGGAGCGTGCGCCAGTGGTTGGCGTGATATTCGCCTTCTTCGGTGTCGATTTTGTTGAGCAGGAGGAGTTCGGGTTTGCCCTTCACGCCGATGTCTTCCAGCACGCTGTGGACGGCTTCGAACTGAACTTGCGCGTGCGGATGGCCGACATCGAGCACGTGCAGGAGCAGGTCAGCGTGGATGGCTTCTTCGAGCGTCGCGCGGAAGCTGGCGACGAGATTATGAGGCAGATCGCGGACGAAACCGACGGTGTCGCTGAGCATGACTTCCGTGCCGCGCTCCAGCTTCCAGGCCCGCGTCTTGGTATCGAGCGTGGCGAACAGCTTGTCATCCGCGTACGTGCCGGCGGCGGTGAGGGTGTTGAAAAGCGTGCTCTTGCCGGCGTTGGTGTAGCCGACGACGCAGACGGTGAAGTTAGTCTTGTTGCGGAATTCGACGAGCCGGGTTTTTCGCTCTTGGATCTTCTCGATCCCCGCGCGCAGCTCCGACACCCGCTTGCGGACAAGCCGGCGGTCGGTTTCGAGCTGCGTTTCACCGGGACCACGCGTGCCGATGCCAGCCACCAGACGTTCCAGGTGGTTCCACATTTTCGCGAGTCGCGGGTACGTGTATTCCATCTGCGCCAGTTCGACCTGTAGCTTGGCTTCGGCGGTCTGGGCGCGGGTGGCGAAGATGTCGAGGATCAGCTCCGAGCGGTCGAGCACCTTGATGCCCTCGGCGTGCTTGGAGCCGGCCTCCTTGTTGATGATTTTTTCCAGCGCCCCGATTTGTGCGGGAGAAAGGTCGTTATCGAACAGGACGACGTCGGCCTCTTCCTTCATCGCCAACTGCGCGATGTCGATCGCCTTGCCCGAACCGATGTACGTGCTGCCGTCCGGGCGATGCCGCCGCTGGAGAATCTGCCCGACCACCTTCGCGCCGGCGGTCTTGGCGAGCGACGCGAGTTCGCCCAGCGGGTCGCGGGGATCAGCGTTGGAACCGGGGAGAATCACGCCGACGAGGACGGCGCGTTCCTGGTGGATCGAAAGATGCGTTCGTTTGAGGTCAGCCAAGTCGTTCCTAAATCCTTGCAAAGGTTGAAACCGCTGATGAACGCAGATGAATGCGGATCGAAATATTAATATCTGCGTCCATCTGCGTTCACCCGCGATTTCATTATACTCTGGTTTCCATGAGTACGAAGCCCACGGACGGATCGCTTGTATATTTCGACGAGCAGATCGAAGCCCTGAAGACCCACACACCGGCCGCTTTGGCCGCGTTCGACAAGACGGGCATCCACCAGGCCCGGGTCGCGACGCGACGTCTGAAAGCCGGGTTGGATCTGCTGGTCTCGCTTCTTGAAAAAGGGGATCTGGACGAATTGAGCAAAGCCGGCAAACGTCTGCGCCGGCGTC
>JBBQQZ010000236.1:0-6380 GCA_038215325.1 Tepidisphaerales bacterium
GGGTGCATTTCACTCGCCGATCATGCAGCTCGGCGCCGACCGCATGGCCGCTGAATTGGGTAGGGTGCGTTTCAACGCACCAATTTCTCCCGTCTATGCCAACGTCACCGCGAAGCTTCACACCGACCCTGAATCGATCAAGAAGCTTCTGGTTGACCAGATCGTCAAGCCCGTCCGCTGGGAGCAGACGATGGCTCAGGTGGCGAACAACGCCGAAGCGAAGTTCATCGAACTGGCCCCGGGCAAGGTGCTGACCGGCCTGCTGCGGAAGCAGAACCGCCGGGCAGAAGTGATGACGGTCTCCGACGCGTCTGTGTTGAAATCGAACTAACCGCGATAGCGCGACGACGCGAAGGAAAACGCAAAGAAGAATTTTGAAATGCTTCTCAATTTGCATTCATCGCGTCTTTCTTCGCGCCTTCGCTTCTTCGTGGTTCGCCTTTATGATCGGAAACTATGACTGAGAAACGAGTAGCAATCGTGACCGGCGGATCTCGCGGCATCGGTGCCGCGATCGCAAAGCATCTTGCCAAGCAGGGCTGCCACGTCGTGGCGGCGGCGCGGTCGCTGGACAAGCTCAACGCCGTGGTCGAGGAGATCAAAGCCGCCGGCGGGAGCGCCGAGGCGCTGGTAATCGACCTAGCCAACCCCACGCAGACCGCCGAGGCGATCGAGAAGGTCGCAGACGCGCACGGGCGCATCGACGTGCTGGTCAACAACGCGGGCATCACGAAGGACGGGCTTTTCCTGCGCATGGACGACGCCGATTTCGACGACGTCATTAACACCAATCTCAAGAGCGCCTTCGTCGCCACGCGGTCCGCCGCGCGCTACCTGATGCGGAGCAAATCGGGCGGGCGGATCGTGAACATCAGCTCGGTCGCCGGCGTGGCGGGCAACGCGGGCCAGGCGAACTACGCCGCCAGCAAAGCGGGCCTGATCGGTCTAAGCAAGACCGTCGCCAAGGAACTGGCCGGCAAGGGCGTGACGTGTAACGTCGTCGCGCCCGGCTTCATTATGACCGACATGACCGATGTCCTGCCGGACGTGATCAAAACCAAAGTTAAAGATTTCATCCCGCTGCGCCGGTTCGGCAATGCCGACGAGATCGCCGCGGTCGTCGCGTTCCTGGCCTCCGAAGCGGCCAGCTATGTGACCGGACAGGTGATCTGTGTCGACGGTGGAATGGTGATGTAATAGTTGATCCACGAATCCTCACGAATCGACACGAATGAAATGCATTGGGAACCGGAGATGAACGCAGAGCGACGCAGATCGGATGAATGGATTTCACCTGCGTTTATCTGCGGCTCCTTGATTGTGAGTTTCATTCGTGTCGATTCGTGAGGATTCGTGGATAAGATTTCGTTTAAAAAAGGTGCCAGCATGTCAGACAAAGTGAAGATCGGCGTTATCGGGACGGGTGCGATCAGTGGGGCGTATCTGGGGATGGCGAAAAACTTCCCGATCGTCGAGATCGCCGCTTGCGCGGATATGAACCTGGAGGCCGCGAAGAAGAAGGCCGAGGAATTCGGCATTTCGCGTGTCTGCACGGTCGACGAGATCTTCGCCGACAAGTCGATCGAAATCGTGCTGAATCTGACGATCCCCAAGGCGCACGTGCCGATCGGCCTGCGCGCGATCGAGACCGGCAAGCACACTTACGCCGAGAAGCCGCTGGGTGTGAATCGCGAGGAAGGCCAGCAACTTCTCGCCGCCGCCAAGGCGAAGAATCTGCGGGTGGGGTGTGCGCCGGATACGTTTCTGGGCGCGGGCATCCAGACCTCGCGCAAGCTGATCGACGACGGTGCGATCGGCCGGCCGGTGGCGTTTTCGGCGTTCATGCTCAGCCGAGGGCACGAAAACTGGCACCCGTCACCGGAGTTCTACTACCACGTCGGTGGCGGGCCGATGTTTGACATGGGGCCGTACTATCTCACCGCGCTGCTCAACCTGCTGGGCGGCGTGAAGCGCGTGATGGGCATGGCGTCGATCACGCGCCCGGAGCGCACGATCACCAGCAAGCCGAAGTTCGGGCAGACGATCAAGGTCGAAACGCCCGATCACGTGCTGGGGATGATGGAATTCGAGAACGGCTGCGTGGGTTCAATCATGCAGAGCTTCGCAATGCGCGCCGGTTCCGGTGCCGCGAGCCCGATCGTGATTTACGGCACCGAAGGCACGTTACAGGTTCCGGACCCGAACGGATTCGACGGCGCGGTCAAGCTCTGCCGCTTCGAAGACGGCAAGCCGGATGACTTCGTCGAGCAGCCCCACACGTTCGTGAAAGGCTACGGCCGCAGTATCGGTCTGGCTGACCTGGCCTACGCCATCCGCAGCGGCCGCGAAGATCGTTGCAACGGCAACCAGGCGCTGGCGGTGCTGGACCTGATGCAGGCGTTCCTGGATTCGTCAAAATCGGGTCAGGCGGTGACGCCGAGCGTCGCCTACCATCGCCCGGCACCCATGCCGGCGAATCTCCCATTCGGAACGCTCGATGCTTAAGCGTCGCGATGGGGTGGCGACTTAAGTCGCCACCCCGAACCCCGACGTGCGTTGATTACATAAACGCAAACAATTTACACTTGCCCTGGGTGGTGGGTGCGCCCTATTGTCATTCTATGCTTGGATGGAGTGCCGCGCTGATTCTATCTCTATGCTTTGCCAGCCTGTCGGTTGCTCAGCACAAGCGCGTCGTCGTCGACGTGGTCCCGAGTGCCTCCACGCTCAAGGCCGGCGACGATTTCCAGATCGCGGTTCGGTTCAAAATCGAATCCGGCTGGCACATGTACTGGCTTAACCCCGGCGATTCCGGCCTCCCGCCCACCGTGGAGTGGACAGCGCCCGAGGGCATCAAGATCGATCCCAAGCTCGCCTTCCCGCCGCCGAAGCGCATCGCGGCAGGCGAGGAACTGATCAGCTACGGCTACGAAGACGAACTGGTCGTCTTCGCCAGCGCCACATCAGACCGCCAGATCTCAGGCCCAATTCGGATCGGCGCCAAGGTTAGCTGGCTGGTCTGTAAAGATACCTGCATCTCCGAGAAGGCCGACACGAGCACCACGATCGCCATCGGACCGAAGACCGCGCCGAACCCCTCCTTCCAGGCCTTCCCGTCCCCGGCCACGGTTCAGGCAGCCAAAACTGAACACGGAGATTCGGGTGTCGAACTGACCAATGACAGGACCGAAGGTACCATCTTCGCGTACCTTGGTAAGGACGATATCGACCCCGCCAGGGTCGATCTGTTTCCGCCATCGGTGGAGTACGCCGAATTCGGCAAACCTACGATCGTGAAGAATGTCAAAGGGAGTGCGATCACCATCCCATTCCGCGTGTTGCCGGGCATGAAAGAGGCGGCGGACGGGGACGCGATGCTGGTTCGTACGGATGATAAAGGCAACCGAACCGGGACGTTGATCCCGCTTCGATTCGATTTTGTGAAGTGATGTTCCATTTCTCTATTTCTCACAGGAGTTTTTTATGAAGACCGCATTTTTCTCGTTCGCACTCGCACTGGGCCTAACGGCGATCGTTTCGCTGACCGCATTCGCTGAAGACAAGCACGCCGGGCACAACCACGGCAAACTCGCCATCGGCGATGCGGCCCCGGCGTTTACGCTGAAGGATCAGGCAGGCAAGGACGTCAGCCTAGCCGATTTTTCAGGCAAGATCGTCGTGCTCGAATGGTTCAATGAAGGGTGCCCCTTCGTCGTCAAGCATTACAAGGAAGGGCATATGAACGCCGTGGCGGCCAAGTACACGGACAAGGGCGTGGTGTGGCTGCGTGTGAATTCGACGAGCAAGTCTTCGCAGGACAGCAACGCGAAGATCGCCTCTGACTGGAAGATCGCCGGCCCGATCCTGCTGGATGCCGACGGCGAAGTGGGCCAGGACTACGGCGCGACGAACACGCCGCATATGTACATCGTGAACAAGGAAGGCAAGCTCGCCTACCGCGGCGCGATCGACAGCGATTCGTCCGCCGATACCAGCAAGGTCGCCGGCGCGACCAACTACGTCGCCAAAGCCCTGGACGAACTGGTCGAAGGAAAGCCCGTCAGCCAGCCAGAAACCAAGGCGTACGGCTGCACGGTGAAGTACGCGAAGAACTAAGCTTCAATCAAAGTAAGCAATTGGTAATCACGGGCAAGGGGCAAGGGAGACGAGCGTCTTAACTTGCCCCTTGCTCCTGATTGCTTGCCCCTGCCGCTTATTTCTGCCGCGACATGATCAGCAGCGCCACCGTGAAGACCTGCAAGAACAACGCCACCAGCAGGCAACTGTGCAGGGAGTTCACGTCCGATCGATATAGGAAGTACGCCAGCATCAACGCCGCCAGTGCCAGCACCTGCATGATGCCGGCGACGAGCTTGCTGATCGAGAAATCGTCGTGGCGGGCTTCATTGGCCTTCTTCAGTTCGACCAAAATCTGCTGCGAAACCACTTCCAGCCGCGACAGATCGACGTGCAGCGTCGGCGCGGCGGGCGGGTGTTCGCGTTTGACGGGGATCGAATCGGCCTTGGGGCTTGGCGCGGGTTGGTGCAGCGGCTGCGGCTTGGTCGAAACGGCAACCGAGCGCGGCGCTTCGGGCGCTTTCTCGGGCGCGGCCGCCGGTTGTGCGGGCGTCGGCTGGTTCGTTTTGTGCGTCTGTTTTGCAACCACTTCGATGGCCTCGATCAGCGTGGTGACGGTGTAATCGGCCTTGACCGAACTGGCCTCCAGCGCCGCCGGTGATGCCGCGAGCGAGGGGTCAATGATAAGGACGGTACGGCACCCCGCGGCCTTACCGGCTGCGACATCGCGTGGCGCGTCGCCGATGACCCACGACCGCACCAGGTCCAGCGCCATTGCATCGGCGGCCGCGAGGATCATGCCGGGCTTGGGCTTACGTAAAAAGCTGTCCTGCCGGTACGCCTCCACCTTCGCATCGGGATGAAACGGGCAATACTCATGCCGGTCGATGACGGCGGCGCGGTTGTGCTCCAGGAGCAGTTCGTCCATGCGGGCGTTGCAGGCCTTGACCGCATCTTCGTTGAACATCCCGCGCGCCACGCCCGACTGGTTGCTGACGACGACGGTGGCAAACCCCATCGCCCGGCACTTCGCGACAGCAGCGGCGGCGCCGGCGACGAGGTGGACCTTGGCGGGTTCGCCGAGGTAATCATTGCCGACGATCAGCGTGTTGTCTCGATCGAAAAAGACGGCCGGGCGTCGCATGACGCGAGTATAGCAGGCATCAAGCCAATCCACAGGTCGCGCACGATTCGACGACCAACGTCATCACGTCCGATACCGCTACGACCATCTATCGGTCCGGAACGGAAACACCGGCAACCCTGTTTTCACGCCGCGAAGCGAATTTTCCGGATCACCTTTCCAGGCGTACCGCACGGAAACCGGATGCTGCACCGCCTGCGAGTGGACGACCAGAGCCTCGCCGATGATGCGTGCATCGGCCGGGTGGAAGACGCGGTCCTCGCCCGCGACATAAACGCCCTTCACCGGCCCGTCCGATTTCAGGCCGCCTCCGGTGTGGCTAAATCGGATCGTCACCTCCGCGCCGTTCATCTGGTGGTCGCGATACGACGGAGACCGCGCAGCGTCTTTGTCGCCGTGGGCAACACGCAGCGCCTCGAGCGCCAATCGCTTGCCGACATCCAGCTTGTTGCGCGGGTGAACGTCGTCGGATTCGCCAATATCGATCGCGCAGGCGATGCCGCAGCTCGGCTCGGTGGTTGCGACGATGTGCTGCGCTTCTCGCAGTTCGGCCCAGCCGCTGGATTCAACCCGGTCGGCCTGGTTGAAGTTCGCCAGTTGCACGATCAAGAACGGGAAGTTGCCGATGTGCCAGCGATTGCGCCAGGCGCGGATCATCGTGGGCAGGAGCGTCTGGTACTCACGGCCGCGCGAGGCGTTGGTTTCGCCTTGGTACCAGATCGCGCCGGCGATCGGCAGGCCGACCATCGGGTGGATCATCGCGTTGTAAAGTTCGGTCGCCGGCACGCCACCGACCGTGGTGCGCTGGGGGAGTTCGAGTTCGACCTTGCACGACCATTCACCGGCGATCGAAACGGCCTCTCGCGGCGAATCCGCCGGCGCGATCGTCATGTGCGCATGCGGACCGGCGAACCCGCCATTGCCCCATTGATCAAACACGCGCACCGCGATCACGTTGTCGCCTTCGCGAACGAAGTGCGCGGGAATCGTATAATTGCGCGGCGTGGTCCAGAACCCCGGCGTTTCTTCTCCGGTTCGGCCGACTTCCGAGCCGTTAAAATACGCGACATCAAAATCATCGATTGCGCCCAGCGACAGCATCAATGTCTGCTGCGCCCACCGCGCCGGGATGTTCACGTGCTTGCGGAACCAGACCGCG
>JBBQQZ010000237.1:0-6327 GCA_038215325.1 Tepidisphaerales bacterium
CGTCGAAACCATCGAAATCTATCGCGATCTCGTGCTGGGGGCGCGCGATATTTACCTCTCCTCGATCAGCAACCACCTCAACCAGATCATGAAGACGCTGACCATCATCAGCGTGATCGCGTTGCCGATGACCGTCATCACGAGCTTCTTCGGGATGAATTTCTCCCAAGGCGTACCCGCGTTCGACCACATGCTGCACTCGCCGGTAAGCTTCTTCATCGCGATGAGCTTGATGCTGGCGCTGGTAGCGGCGCTGCTGTACATGTTCCGGCTGAAGAAGTGGATTTAGTGTTCCATCCCATCAGATTCTATGGGTGCCACGGCTTGGTACGCCAAGCCGTGGCACCCAGCATTTTGTCGTTGACAAAACCCTAACCCTTCGTGCCGATTACGCCGCGACCGACTCCTCTTCCGCCAGTGCGATCGCCGCGAGCGCGTCGCGGTGGCGGGAGTAGTGGACCCAGATCGTGCTGCAACCGACGTACAGATATCCGCCGGCGAAGATCATCAGGAACGGGATGGTGGTCAGGGCTGATCCGTACTTCAGGCTGATGACGATGAAGCTGAGCATGTACATGCCGAACGCGATTTCGACGGTCGGCAGGCAAAGTTTGCTGAGGTTAAATTTCGGGGCGTCGCGGAGGACCACGCCGGCGTGTTTGCCGGTGACGCCGTACTTGGGCGTGCGGACGAACTCCGCCGGTTTTTTGCGGATCATGCTGATGACGGCCTCGATGACCGCCTTGGTGTTATTGATGCAGACGCCCACGCCCAGCGCCATGATGAACGGCAGGTGCAGCAGCGTTTTCCATCCCGCGATGCGGCCGAACAGTTCGCGCTGGGCGTAGATGAAGAAGGTGCTGGCGGAGCAGGTCGCCAATACGAACAGGCTGACGCCGAAGAGCCAGTTGTTCAGCACCGGGCCGGTCCAGGCGGCCTCGGATTGCAGCGCGGGCACCATCGGGGTGGAATTGATCTTCACCGGCGACATATTCAGGATGAAGGTCGGGTACATCAGCAGCGTCATCATCACCATCAGCGGGTAGACGATCGTGCAGGTGAGGTGGAAGAACGCCTCGGACTTGATCGACCAGGGCAGCTTGCTGCGCATGATGCGCGGCAGCAGCTTGATGGCGGTCTGCATCGAGCCCTTGGTCCAGCGGTGCGCCTGGGCCTTGAACGACACCATTTCCGGCGGCAATTCCGCGGGCGCGACGTACTGGGGCAGGTAGACGAACTGCCACCCCTTGAGCTGGGCGCGGTAGCTAAGATCGAGGTCTTCGGTGATCGTATCGTGCTGCCAACCGCCCGCCGACGCGATCGTCTCGCGACGCCACACGCCCGCGGTCCCATTGAAGTGCATGAACCTGCCGCTGCGGTTGCGCGCGGTATGCTCGATCACGAAGTGCCCGTCGAGGAAGATCGCCTGGCTCTTGGTCAGAATGCTGGCATCGCGATTAAGATGGTCCCACCGGACCTGCACCATGCCCACCTTGGGGTCGCTGAAATGGTCGATCACGTTCCGCAACACTTCCTTCGGCGGAACAAAGTCGGCGTCGAAGATGCTGATGTACTCGCCTTTGGCGACCTTCAGCCCTTCCTGCAATGCCCCGGCCTTAAAGCCCTCGCGGTTGTTGCGGTGGATGTAGACGATATTCACGCCCTTGGCGGCCCACTCGAGGCAGGCCCGCTCGGCGATCTGGGCAGAGTAGTCGGTGCTGTCGTCGAGCACCTGGATTTCGAGTTTGTCTTTCGGGTAGTCGATCTTGCACGTCGCGGCGATCACGCGCTCGGCGACCATGTCCTCGTTGAACATCGGCAACTGCACCGTGATGTAAGGCAGATCGGCTTCGGCCCACTTGTACTTGGGGACGTGGACGTTGTCGCGGTGCTTGATGTAGAGATAGACCAATACGTAGCGGTGAAATCCGTAGATCGCCACCACGCACAGAATGCAGAAGTAGACCGTCGTGATGGCGAGAGCTAACGCATGTTCCATGTCTTGGCCGACTTCCCTTGCCACGCAACGCGGACCCGGTCACGGGTCCATATCCGTAGCGATCGATTCGCGAAAAAACGAATACATCCGAAACCCCAAAGGCGCAAAGCGAATCGAAATGTTACTTTACACCGTCCCGTCCCCGGAGGACGCTCATCGAATCTTAAAGGGAACGCCAAACCCGTGTCAATTCATTCCGGATTTCGCGCGCCAGCGTCCGATAATCACGGACCCGCTTCGGCACACCTATTCAGGGGTGTGACGTGACTCGTCGGGCGGCGGTCGGATCGCCTAAACCCTTTTAAATACGTGACTTAAATCACTTCCAACGTCGGCCCAGATTGCATGTTGCGTATGCTTACTTGCCCCGCCAGCGCCCCGACCATCGCTTCCAAGGCGGACCGGAGTTTCGGCGTCCCTTCAAAGTTCGCGTGGGGACGACCGGAATCGGAGTTCACTCGAAGTTCCGTAAACATCGGGATTTCACCCAGGAACGGCAACCCCAGTTCGCTCGCCTTCTTGCGCGTGCCCCCGCGGCCGAAGATGTCGTGCTCGGTCCCGTCGGCCGCCACGAAATACCCCATGTTCTCCACCATCCCCAGCACCGGCGCGCCGAGCTGCTCGAACATCTTCACCGCGCGAACCGCGTCATCCAGCGCCACCTGTTGAGGCGTCGCCACCACCACCGCGCCGGTCAATCCCAGGAGCTGGCACAAGGTCAACGGCACGTCGCCGGTGCCCGGGGGGAGGTCGACGATCAGGTAATCCAGCGCCGGCCATTCCGTATTGTCCAGCAGCAACTGCTTGAACGCCCCGTGCGCCATCGGCCCGCGCCAGATCAGCGGCTTGTCCGATTCCACCAGCGACCCGATCGTGATCGCATGAATCCCATGCACATGATGCGGCAGGATCTTGTTCTCGTGCATTTTCGGCGTCACGCCTTTGATCCCCAGCATCGTCGGCATCGAAGGCCCGTAGATATCGCCATCCATCAACCCGACCGCAGCGCCGGCGCGCTGTAGGCCCACGGCCAGGTTCAGCGCGATCGTGCTCTTGCCCACGCCCCCCTTCCCCGCGCCCACCGCCACCACGTTTTTCACCTGCGGCAGGTTCTTGTTCGGATTCGCTTTGCCTTCGTTCCCGCGCGTGCGGGCGGTGAGCGTCAGCTTCACGTCGCTCGCCCCCGCGCCCTTCAGCGCCGCCGTCACGTCGCGCTCGATCACGTCCTTTAGCGGACTCGCCGGCGTCGTCAGCTCGACCGTCACCGCGACCCGCGTCCCGTCGACGGCCACGCTTTTCACCATGTTCAGCGTGACAATATCCTTAAACAGCTCCGGATCGATCACCTGACGCAACGCCGACATGGCGGATTCTTGGGTTAATGGCATAGTTGCAAGAGTATAGGGGGCGCTTGTCAGAGTTGCGACCTTAGCAGACCGGCGGCGTGCTCTTTGAGTTTTTCAGTCAGCGGGCGATTCTTCCATTCCTCGTAGGTGATCCGGCGGGACCGTGTGAGATCCTGCTCAAACGCCCGCGATTGATCCTGTCCGAAGTCCGCGTCGTGGATGTTCAGGTTCGCTTCATCGTTGAGCCGGAACGAGCGATTGTCGAAGTTGGCCGAGCCGACACTGGTCCATAGCTCGTCGACTACCATCACCTTGCAGTGGAACATCGTTGGCTGATATTCGTAGATTTCCGCACCGCCTTGCAGCAGCGGGCCCCAGCGTGATCGTCCGGCGCGCCGGGTGATTTGGGTGTCGCTGTACTTGCCGGGGACGAGGATTTGTACGCGCACGCCTCGCTTGCAGGCATCGACGATGGTTTGCACGGACAGATCATCGGGCACGAAGTACGCGGTGGCGATCCGCACGCTGCTCGCCGCCGACGCGATGGAGAACAGGTACATCAGCCGGGCGCTTTCGCCGCCTTCGGCGGGCGAGCTGATGAACATCATCGCGCGCGTGTCGCCAACCGGATCGAGCTTCGGATAGTAGGTGTCGGCATGGAGGACGCGGCTTCGCACCTTCAGCCAGTTGTCCATGAACGCGGCCTGGCATTGTGCGACGACGGGCCCTTCCAGCTTGAAGTGGGTGTCGCGCCAGTGCGACGGGTCTTGGGCGTTGCCGGACCATTCGTCGGCGATCCCCGCGCCGCCGGTGAAGCCGAGGCGTCCGTCGATCACGAGCAGCTTGCGGTGCGTTCGATTATTCGCCCGACGCAGGTGATACCAGCGAACCGGGTGATACCGCTCGACCTCGATGCCGGCCCGTTCCATCTCTGCGATCCAGTCCGGATCGATCTTGTTGGCACCAAGCCAGTCGAGCAGCACGTGTACCTTGACCCCAGCCTTCCTACGGTCCGCCAGTGCTTTGGCGAATTGTTTCCCGATGTCGCCCCGCCAGTAGATGAAGGTTTCGAACGTAATCGTATGCCTGGCGCTGCGGATCGCATCGAGCATCTCAGGGAAGAACGCGTCGCCGTTTAGCAGCGGCGTGATGCGGTTGTTGCTGGTATACCCCGGCGGGAGCAGGCTGCTCATCGAGCGCAGGAACTGCTCATCGCTAACCGAAAATAGGTGTTCGATCTGATAATTGACCTTCTTCTCACGCGGCGTGAAGGCGCGCACGATCGCCGACAACAGAAGAGTTGCCACCGCTGTCAGCAGAATGATAAGCCAATTTGACATGAACCTTCCCCCATAGCGTAGGCCCACACTCGACCGGTCGGCAAGTATTCGTTCGGCTGATGCCGCCTCTTGCTTTTTTGTGTGCGGGAATCGGAACGCATCACACTCGGTCGGTGGACGCGGGTCACCTTCGACTTCGACCCGCCGCGTTAGCTGCACTGCGGTGCGGGCGTTTTCTCGTGCGCATTGAGCGTGAGCGGGTCGTGCGTCTTGACCTTGTGCCAGACACTTTGGACATCGATCTGGTCCAGTTTGAACGACGTGACCGCGCGGAGCGTGCGCTGGGCGAGCGGGTTGGGGTTGGCGATGGGCTGGTAGCCGAGAGACCGCGCGACCGTTGCGACGCGCATTTCGCAGAAACCGCCGTGCCAATCGGCTTCCTGCACCCGCCTTGCGATGGCGCACAGGGCGTCTTCGGAGAAAAGCATTCCCGCCCAGGGGTTCGCCGCCATCACGTGCGGACGGAGCGAGTCGGGCACTTTGCGCATCTCGCTTTCATTGAAGTAGTGGAAGTCATTGCGTCCGGGGTATTGAAGGGAGGTCGCAACGACCGGCGAGTCCATCGCCGGGCCGAGCCAGTCGGCGAGGTTGACGTTGCAGTACATGTCCCACTCGAAGATGAACCATCGCCGGGCCTGCACCGGGCGATTCTTCCAGAGCATGAACATGTACGCGGGCAGATCGGAATTGCGCCACACCCATCGTGGCTCCAGGTTCTTTCGCAGGCGGCCCCATGACCTGAGCAGCCCGCCCCGACGGTGGGAGGGGAGCATCTTGCGCCAGCCGGTGGTCATCTGTCGGGCGTCGTACCCGCCGGGCAGTCGAACGCCGAAGTTGCTGACGGGGACAACCGGGACCAACGGATTGTGGTGCCTCAGCGCCGCAAGGTTATTGCGCGTCGCGGCGTCGTCGGCATGATGAAGAAACAGCACCGCGAGTTCAGACATCGACATTCCCGACTGGACGGACCTTCCATTCATCATCGGCCAGCTTGCTGGGGTACATTCGAGGCAGGCTGAACGAACATCACTATTATCCATGCCCAAGAACCAAAGAATAGGTCGGCCACGCGTCCTTCCCCATTCAATCGGGTACGTGCCCTGTTTCGGCGGATTTTATGGCGGACTTTTGCGGATGGCGGCGGTAAGAATCAAGGGATGGCGCGGCGTGGGACTCAGTCCATCGGCATCGCGTGATGCCGATATTCCCGGCCGAGTTAGTGGGGAATGGGCGATGTAGCAAATGTAGCACACTCGAAACGGACGCCAACATGTCCAGCGCCGCAACCCGTGCTCCGGCCGTAGTTTGCGTAGAACTGAGCGATGTAGCGCGAATGTAACATGCTACATTCTAATCTAGCCCGAACCTGGGATTCGGAGGTGCAGTCGGACGACATGGCATTCGGTTTCTGTCAAACAAGGGAGCGGTTTATGGGTTGGGAACGATTCTCGATGGTGTTTTTGCTGGTGATGGCGGGTTGTGCGGGGTCGGAGGGGATGAAGAAGCGCCCGCCGACGACGCAGCTCGCGCACGAGCCTATCGCGCAGGTTACGGTCGATCGGGTGTATCGCGTTTCGACTGCGGTGCCGTTTCCGCGCGGGTTGGCGATGCACGAGGGACAACTTTACGCGCTAGCGCGCGG
>JBBQQZ010000238.1:0-6261 GCA_038215325.1 Tepidisphaerales bacterium
AGGTCGGAGAAATGTTCGGGGCCGGGTTGGATGGGTTGGGCGGTGGTGGGGATGAAGCGGATGGGGGTTTCGATCGTCAGGGTGGTGACGGAGCGGTTGAACCATTTCAGCAGGCCGACGCGGGTGAGGTCGGTTTTTAAGCGGTCGGCGACGGGCATTTCGACGATGATCGCGCGGACGCCGGCGAGTTCGATTTGCTGGAGCAGGGAGCGAAGGCGGAGGGTCATGGTTTCGCTCGGCTTCGGCCCGGCGGGGTAGTCGTAGCTGAGGCGGGCGGCGGCGAGCATGCGACGGGGGGCGATGCGGATTTCGGTCAGGTTGCGCAATCCGCGGCTGCCGGCGTGCTGGAGGGTTTGATCGCCGACGATGGGGTTGCCTTCGGATTCGACCGAAATGCCGAACCGCGCGAACGGTTTGACGAGTTCGATCGCGAGTTGGTCGCGAAAACGCAAGGTCCAACTGACTTGGCTGGCTTCGTTGCGGATCACGATAGGCAGTACGTCGGTCGCGCGCCAGCCGAGCTTGCCCGTTTCGCGCCACCAGTCGCGGGCGTTCCAGAAGACGGCCATGCGGGGGAGGTCGAGGTCGTCGGTGCGCAGGTCTCGGACGGATAAGCCGATCACGATCAACCGGGGCTTGGTCGGTTGGCTGAGCAGGTAGTGGACGACCGCTTCCATGGCATCGGCGCGGGCACCGCGGGCAGCGTAGTTGGCGACGCGGACGTCGCGGCCGGCACGAGCGCGGATCTCGTCGATCAGCAGCGGCATCGTCACGCCTTCGCGCATCTGGCTGGATCCGACCAAGGCGACCTCGGCTGGCCCGTCGAGTGCGATGTACTCGCGGACGGCTTTGTAAGTTACGGTCTGATCGTCACCGGCGGCGCGCTTGGGGTAGGCGATGAGCGTGTGCGGGTCGCGCGTGCGCAGGAACAGCTCGAACGCGATCAAGATCGCGATCGCGAGTAGGAATGCCGTCGGGACGCACGGGTTTACACCCGTGGCCTTTGGGAAGTCAGAACTGGAAGTAGATGAAGTCGCCGCCACCAAATTCTCCGAAAATGAGCATACCGAGGATGAGGCCCGCATAAATGATCGCCCGCACGGGCGTGGGGATGCGGAAAATAACGTTGTGGTTGTCGGTCAGATACTTGGCCAACTGCGCGACGAACAGGACGACGCCGACGCTGATGAGCGTGAGGATGAGCGACGGGGTCAAGACGTTGTCGTGGAGCGTGATTTTGGGATCGCTTGAGAAGCCGAGCAGGCGCATCATGTTGGTGACGCTGGTGCCGCGGAAGAAGAACCAGCCGAGGGTGGTGAGCTGGAAGAAGATGAGGATGCGTGTCGCGGTCCAGAGCGCGGCGGGCACGCGGCGGCGAAACGTGAAGTGTTTGTCGAGGAAGGGTTTGAGCGCGCGGTGGGCACAGAGCAGCAGTCCGTGGTAGGCGCCCCAGATGACGAACAGCCATGTCGCGCCGTGCCACAATCCGCCTAAGAGCATGGTGAGAAAGAGGTTGCGATACGTGGCAGCCCACGATCCACGATTGCCGCCCAGTGGGATGTAGAGGTAATCGCGAAGCCAGGTAGACAGGCTGATATGCCACCTGCGCCAGAAATCACTTGGGTTGATCGCGAAATACGGCAAATCGAAGTTCCGCATGAGGTCGAACCCCAGCATGCGGGAAATACCCCTCGCGATGTCGGAATAGGCACTGAAATCGCAATAGATTTGCAGCGCGAACGCGTACGTGCCCAGGAGCGTGTTCCACCAGAGCGGCATCACCTGCCCGGGCATCGCGTGCGTGCCGAAGACCGCATCCGCCACGCGCGACACGTTGTCCGCCAACACGATCTTCTTGAACATGCCAAAACTGGCGAGGCAGAAGCCGGAATGGACGTTCTCCCAGTTGATGACGCTCGGGGCTTTGATCTGGGGCAAGAGGTGCGTCGCCCGTTCGATGGGCCCGGCGACCAGTTGGGGGAAGAATCCGACGAACGTCGCGTAATGCAGCAGGTTCCGCTCGGCGTGGAGATGGCCGCGATATACGTCAACGACGTACGCGATCGACTGGAACGTGTAGAAGCTAATCCCGACGGGCAGGACGATGTGGATCGTGCGTCCGTCCCAGTCCGCGCCGAAAAGCTGGCCGAGCCGGATGAACGAATCGATGAAAAAATTGCAGTACTTGAAGAAGCCCAGAACGGTCAGATTGACGCCGATCGACGCCGCCAGCAGCCACCAACGCCTGCGTGTCAGCCCTTGCGGCGTGCGGTCGATCAGGCGTGCGACAAAATAGTCGAACGAACTGGTGCCCACCAGCAGGAACAGGAATCGCCAGTCCCAGGCGCCGTAAAAAACCCATCCGCACATCAGCAGAAACAGGTTTCTTGCGGTTACGCGGTCCCTTAGCGCCCAGACGACCGGGAAGACGATGGCGAAGAAGCCGAGAAACAGGAGGCTGTTGAAGAGCATCGGGAAACTTGGCCGGACGCTACATCATCCGGCGATTGATTGTCAAAGCGGGCTTTCGGCAACACCGTGCTGCTGGTAGCCTGTTTTCCGACATGGCATTACAGACCGACTGGCAGGCCCTGCACGGGCAATCACTCCGCAACGTCCCTGTGTTGGTAACAGGGGGCGCGGGATTTATCGGCTCGCACCTCGTCGAAGCGCTGGTGGCGCTGGGCGCGAAGGTGAGCGTATTCGACAACCTGTCGTCGGGCGCGAAGGCGAACCTGGTCGCCGGTGCGACGCTGATCGAAGGTAGCGTGCTCGACCCCTCTGCCGTCGAGAACGCGGTGAAGGGGAAGGACGTGGTCTTCCACCTGGCGGCGCTGGTGTCGGTGCCGCACAGCGTGGCGAATCCGCGGGCGTATCACGACGTGAACGGGACGGGGACGATCAACGTCCTGGAGGCCGCGCGATCGGTCGGCACGAAGCGGGTGGTCTATTCCGCATCCTCCAGCGCCTATGGCGACGCGCCGGAGCTGCCCAAGACCGAGACCATGCCCGACCGCCCGAAAAGCCCCTACGCCGCAGCCAAGCTCATCGGCGAGTGCTATATCGGCGCTTACGCGGCGTGCTACGACATCGACGCGATCTCCCTTCGCTATTTCAATATCTTCGGACCTCGCCAGAACCCGCATAGCCCGTATTCGGGCGTGATCGCGGCGTTCAGCAAGATGATCCTGGCCGGGCAGAACCCCAAAATCACTGGGGACGGCTCGGCGAGCCGGGATTTCACGTTTGTCCACAACGCCGTCCACGCCAACCTCCTGGCCGCTCGATCCGAAAAAACACTCGGCGGCGACGTCGTCAACGTCGGCGTCGGAAAACGCTACACCGTTTTGCAACTCGCGCAAGCGATGCTGAAAAACTTCGGCCGCGATGACCTCAAACCCGAATTCACCCCCGAACGCCCCGGCGACGTCCCCCACTCGTTGGCAGACCTCTCCAAAACCAAGACCGTCCTCGGATACGACCCGATCGTCGACTTCGAGACCGGCTTGAAGGCGACCTGCGATTGGTATCGCGAGTCGCTGAAGGTCTAGCTCCCAGTTCGATCCGGTTCGCCGCGCACGACGTGAGCGTCTTCGGATCGAGCAGAGACGCTTACCTTCGTGCGCGGCGAAGCAAGATTGGAGCACTCCCAAACGACCTTCCTGCGCGCTTCTGCGCATGAAAGTGGGCTGACGATGTCGAATCGTGCGTCGGCAAAATTCTGCGCCGCTCCGTTACTCTCGCGTAACCGCGGGCGACTTCGCCCAGCTCGGTAAATTTGCGGAATATTTCCATTGCTTTTATACGAACGGCATGGATAGTTTCGCGCTGCGGCTTGGCGCTGCGCAAACCGGGAAGGTTTTGATGGTTCGAGTCAGCCGATCCAGTGGTCAGATGCATTCGTGGAATCAAAAAAGCATTCTCGCCGAGCTGAGGCGACTGAATCGCGACGGGGAGGAGATGTGGTCTCGGAAGATCCGTGAAACACACTCCGCGCTCTACGCCGCCGCCATCCATTGGATGGGGTCGTACTCGCAAGCCGTCGCGGCGGCGGGGATCGACTACACCAAGGTGCGTCGCATGGAGCACGGGCGGTGGAACCAGAAAACCGTCGCCGCCGAACTGAAGAAACTGCACCGCTCCAGGACGCCGATGCACCACGCCGCCATGGAGCGCCAGCGCCCCGAACTCGTCGTCGCGGCCTACCGCTACTTCGATTCCTACCAGTCCGCGATCGAGGCCGCCGGGCTCGACTACGCTAACATCCGCATCCGCACGATGCCCAGTTGGGATCGCAAGCGCGTCGTCCGCGAACTGAAAGACCTCCGCAAACAAAAACACGGACTCTGGAAGCGCGCCCTCCGGCGCACCCAACCCTATCTTGAACGCGCTGCCAAGAAACATTTCGGCTCCTACGAACGCGCCGCCAAGGCCAGCGGCATCCCCGCCTGCCTCCTCCAGCCGCCGCCGTACCGGAGTTGGAGCCCCGATCGCGTCACGCTCGAACTGCGTGAGCTTTACCAGCGCGGTCCGCAACTGCTCAAGCCGGCGCGCATCGGGATCGACAACCCCAAGCTCGTCCGCGCCTGTCGTCGTCGATTTGGCACCTACGCCAAGGCGCTATGCGCCGCCGGCATCCCCTACTCGCGCGTCGCGCGCACCACCAAGCCGCCTTTGGCGAAGGACCAGATCGTCAAGATGCTGGCGCGGATGTTCGACCACGGCGTCGATCTGCGTTACTCGGCGATGTACAAAAAAAACGCGCGTCTCGTCGACGCCGCCCGCGGGCGCTTTGGCAGCTACGGCCAAGCCGTCGAGGCCGCCGGCATCGACTACCCGCCGGCGCCGCAGTTGCGCCACTGGACCGCCCGCAACGTGCTCGCGGCGATGCGCAAGCTGCATCACCAAGGCAAGGACCTGCGCTTCCGGCAATTCCGGTCGCAGCACCTGCCGCTGTTCGAGGCCGCGCGTCACTACTTCGGCACGTACCTCGAAGCCGTCAAACGCGCCAAAATCGACTACGACGAAATGGTCCAGCAGCAGCTCAACAAGCAACTGCCCAATCGGCGCCGGGTCGCGCGCGCCTGACGATCCATAACGCAGCCGCAGGTCTACGACCTGCGCGTCTTCGGTCTTCCGTCTCTCAACACGTTCACCCGTCTCGACGACGCGCAACGCAGTAGCGTCGCGGCTACTGACTTTCCATCGTCGCGACCCGTCGGTAGCCGCAGGTCTACGACCTGCGCGACCCCGCGCGTTAGGCACGTTCGACCGTCGCGCAAAACCACCTTCGTCTCCCGCGTGCGGTATCATTCCCATCCAGCATGGATACCTCCGGCTTCGAACACCCGATCTCCGCCGCGATGACGATGGTCGGGTTTCGTCGTCCCTGGTGCATTGCCGGCGGGTGGGCGATCGACCTTTGGCTCGGCGAAGTCACCCGCCAGCACAAGGACGTCGAGATTGCGATCCTTCGCGATCACCAGATCGAACTCCGCGACTATTGCCACGGCTGGAAGTTCAGGATCGCGACGATGGACAAGCGCCTCGTCGCGTGGAAAGACACCAATCGCCAGATGCTCATGCTGCCCGTCCACGAACTCCACGCCGCCGACCGCGCGGGACGCGCGCTGGAGTTCCTTCTCAACGAATCCGACGGCATCGACTGGATCTACCGGCGCAACTTCGACGTGCGGATGAACCTGTCCCGATGGATCCTCAAAACGCATTCCGGCGTCCCCGTTCTGTGTCCGCAAATCGTGCTGCTCTACAAATCCCAAAACCCGCGCGACGAAGACGAACTCGATTTCCGCGTCGCGATCGAACGCCTGACCGACGACCAGCGCACCTGGCTGAAGCTGGCGCTGATGCGCGTCGACGAATCGCATCGGTGGCTGGACTTGCTCTAGAAATCGATCGTTCATAACCAATGTAGCATGCTACATTCGCGCTACACCCGGCGTGCGACCACGAATCCGCCGCAACCCCCCGGCCGGCCATCACTTGCGCGTTTCGCCGACGCGAGGATGTCTCGCGCGCAACTTCGCGTGCGCTACATTTGCTACATTCCCCTCACCAAACCGGCCGGGAATCGGGCAAATGACACCGCCTCCACTCTTCACCTGTCAATGAGCACGGCCCGCACGATCCGATCGCGCGGGCTCTCCATATAGACCGGGCGCGCGGCGCCGTTTTCATTACAAAAGCGCCGCCCCCACCCATTTTTTTTAAAAAAAAAAAATAAAGGACCCACCCCCCCCA
>JBBQQZ010000239.1:0-6246 GCA_038215325.1 Tepidisphaerales bacterium
CCTCCTGGTCGGATACGTGGATTTGCTCGTACGGCTGCAATTTGTGCTTCATCCACGCATACCCAAACAGCCCGGCCACCACGCCGCTGATCCCCAGAAACAGACCCCACGTCCCCAGAAATTCGTACCAACCCGCCTGGACCGAACACGAGATCGCCGAAAGACACAGAACCAGGACCGCAAAAAACAGGCTGCCCTTGGTCGATTCGATGACCTGCCCCAGCCGCCACAGCCACATCATGTTGAATAGCAAGTGAATCAGCCCCCCGTGCAGCAGCATCGGAGTGACCAAACGCCACACCTGCCCGCCGAAAATGTCGTCGAACATGTTTCCGCGGGTGATGTCGAAAAGCAGCCAGGTCCGCAACTGCAACGCGACGGTGTCGTCGATTTGGCCCGCGAGATAGATCAGCACGCAGATCGCCACCAACCCCATCGCCACCGGCGTGCCGTACCGCGCGATTCCTGAAATGGCGGTGCTGGTCCGTACGTCCGTGTAATTCTTGCGTCGTCGTTCCGCCGCCTTCTCCTCTTCTTTGCGAATCTTTGCCGCCGCGGATTTGGCGCTGCCGTAGCGAGCGTCGTCGGGCCGGGTCAGGAACTGCTCGAGCTCGGCCTTGGCTTTGTCCAGGTCGTCGTCATGCTCCACCCACACCTGCCACGCCCCGGCGGACGATTCCTCGATATGGACATCGACCTCCACGGTCAGCAGATAATCCGAGAACCGCAACGCGTGAACTTCCGAAGGAACAGATCCGATCATCCGCATGGCGGGGGATGATAGCGGGCAATGCGATTCGATGTGAGGTTGCGTATCCCTGAGGGCCACGCCTTATTCCCGGCTCCGGTGCGGCAAAGATTCATGAACAGACGACACTGTGGAGCGGATTCGATTTTTCGGCCCATCCTACTGCGCTGCATCAAGCGGATCGGAGACCACAACGCCGGTCTGTTCAAAGTCGGCCTTGTTTCGCGTCAACAGATGCAGGCCGTGACGCAGCGCGGTTGCAGCGATGAGGCCGTCGGCGGTGTGCAGGGTCCGGCCGGCCTTGGCGGAAGCGGCGGTGATTTCACCCCACAGTCGGGCGATGGGTTCATCGATCGGCAGGACACGATCAGAGAAATGCCGTGCGATCTGGCCCAGCCAGACTTCCAGCTCACGCCGGCGCTTGCCGACATCCAACCGGGCAACACCGTGCGCGATCTCGCCAATCGTGATCACGCTGAGGTAGAGGCTATTTTCATCAATCGCCGACAGGGTTTCGCGGATGGCAGCGTGTCCTTTCGGACGGCGTGCTTCGGAGAGAATGGTGCTGATCCGCGCGATGAAGCTGGACTGGACGGTCGAGAGGTATCAGGAATTGCTGCAAGTTTTTGAAAAGGATCGACTTTGCCGATTGTCGGTTACAAGTGAAAAGGGAGAAATTTTGCTCTTGCGGCAACCAAATTTATAAGTAGGATCACAAACGATTAAAGTTGTTTCACGCTGGGGTGGTCACTTGTTCATCGAATCAATTGAATCTCGGGTGTTACTGACGGGCGATGTATCGGTTGGTAGCCGTGGAGGAACGCTGCTTATCAATGGCGACGCGGCATCCAACAGTATCAACATCGCGGGCCTCGCTGGCGGGGGCTATCAGATCAGCGGCCTGGCTGGTACCAAAGTTAACGGTTTAGCTTCGTTCACTACAGACAACTTGGTTCGGCCCATTAAAATCACCCTTGGTGCAGGTGATGACGCGATTACATTTCGTGCGGCTACTTTCGGCA
This sequence comes from Tepidisphaerales bacterium, assembly GCA_038215325.1. Lineage (GTDB taxonomy): Bacteria > Planctomycetota > Phycisphaerae > Tepidisphaerales > Tepidisphaeraceae > BPJO01. Next base: position 1,771 of record JBBQQZ010000239.1, read on the forward strand.
GTGGACTGTCGATCGATGCCGGCGAAGGCAACGACATTGTTTACGCAACTCGCAGCACCTTCTCCGCCGTCGATGTGTTCGCCGTGGGCGGCAACGACAACATCGGGTTTGCAGATTCCACGTTCGCCCGGCGGCTTCGCATCAATGGCGGCGATGGCCGCGACGCAATCGGCATCGTCGGCACCCGTGCCCGCCGCGGCTTCGAGATTGCGGACGGTGGCACGGGTAGCCGAACACAGCTAGACAAGCTCAACAGCAGCGGCGAGTCTTGGGTCGCCACAGGCGGCGGCAATGATCGCATCGACATTACGGACGGTACGTTTGCCGCTCTAAGCGTCAAATTGCGCGCGGGCAACGACAGTGTTCGTGTGCGTGGTACGCAGTTCACGACAAGCTCACCGATCGACGCCGGTGATGGCGTCAATGTCGTTGACCGCGAGGTGATCGTCGCGACGGATTACGCGGCAGGCGCGGGCGGATGGCAGCGCTTGTCCACGACGGGGAATCCGGCAACCGATCTCCAAGTCGAATTTGGCACATACAGTGACTCACTCATCCCGCGACGGACATCGGTTGTCTTTCCATTTGCCGCTGGCGACGGCATCGGGCTGAAGCGGCCCCTCACACTTTCTGACGGCCTGTTACCAAACACAGTCTACGAAGTACGCGCGGACATCCGATACGGCACGGAGATTGGTATCGGTGGTCAGTTTGCAGATCTTTTTGCGGGAGCCGTGCCGGTCAACCCGCTCACGGGTTGGACGCGAGAGACGGACGAAGAAGAAGGGTTGATCACCTCGGCAGGCGTCGAGTACCGCACTAATTCATTGGGCAGATTCACCACCATACCCCAGTCCGATAGCACCGGGCAGGGCCGCCTTTACCGGCAACAGACCACTGGGTCGGCCCCGCGTGTCACGACGGACGGAAATGGGCGGGCTTGGGCCGTCTACTCAGAATTCGGTGTCGGCATTGACCTCGATTTCGACGTTCATTTCTTGACCACCACATTCAAGTTCACACCCGTCCTTGATTGATTGCCCGGGAAGCGGGTAGGAAAGAGGCGACATGAGCACCGCGCAGAACTCGTCGATGATCGGCCGCAATGTAATCCGCCACGCGACCCGTGCGGTGTTCGCGTGTGAATCGTTAGACCCACGCCGGTACCTCGCCGCCGCGCCGATCGACGCAGGGGACGGCGACTTCGCAGTGCAACATATCACCTGGAACGGCATACCTGCAAAAGTTGCCGCTGGCCAGTACATTGTCAGCATCGACAAGGCCATCCAACTTGAGAATGTCCAGGCGGGGCAACGTTCGCCTGCATCCTCACTTGCGACGAATCTTGCGCAACTCCAGGTGCCAGTGCAATTCAGGAAATATCTTGACGCAGGCGAGACGTTCGTCGTGCGCGTGCCGACAGACGCCAGCGAACGCAGCCTCAAGGCTGCTTTCTCTCGGCTGCCGGGGTTCGTTAGCATCGGTCCCGATCTCATCGGCGAATTAGCTGGTGCTCCGAACATCCCTAACGACCCATTGGTGGGCGACGCGACCGGAGAACAGTGGTGGCACACTAAGATCGGACTGAAAGGCTCGACGTCGACGACGGGCGCGTGGGACTACTCGACCGGTTCGTCGAGTGTGGTCGCCGCCGTTATCGACAGCGGCGTTGCGCTGTCCGAAACGGCCGTTGGCACTCCCCCGAACCAAACGTTCGATTTCAATGGTTTTCACCCCGATCTCGCGAACAACTTGTTCAAAAACTATGGCGATGGCAGCGCAGGGCGGGTCAGGGGCGATAGCGACGGTGACGGGAGCAATGACGATGATCCGCCCCTACCTGGGAGCACGATCCGAGGAAATGGTTATCCGGACGACGGCCTGGGTTGGGACTTCTACGGTAACGACCCTTATGCAACCAGCCCGAATCCGGACCGTTCCCCGCGAGACCTGAAGGGGCACGGAACGGTTGTATCCGGCGCGTTGGCGGCCCAGGGCGATAATGGCATTGGCGTCGCCGGCGCGAGTTGGTACACGACGCTGTTGCCGCTGAAAATCTCCGGAACTTGGGGTTCTCCCAACACAACAAGCGTTGTGTTGTCGTGTGCGATCGAGGCGTTTCAGTACATCAACGACATGGTGGACAGGGGCATCAACATCCGCGTCGCGAACTGCTGCTTCGCGTTTGGAGGATCACAGGACAGCCGCCTTTACAATAAGGTCAAGGCTGCCAGAGATCGTGGCGTTCTTGTGGTTTGCGCGGCCATGAACGACAGCCAAGACATCGACTCGCTGTCAGCCTACTACCAACCGCAAGAATACGATCTCGGCAACGTTCTGGTGGTCGGCGGCGTAGAGAAGGATGACACCCGAGCGGTATTCCCGAGACCGATCAACACTTCTGGAACTGCGATTTTTGCACAAGCAAATATCGGCGGTGACACTGTCGATCTCGTCGCGCCTGCGGGCGCGAGTTGGACTCCTCCGGTCGAGCCGGTCAATCCTGATCCAAATTACACCTATGGCTACCCATATGACGAAGCGATCGTCACCACCAAGCGCAATTACTCAGGAAGCACTCCCGTCCCTTATGGTGGCGAATGGGGTACGTCTCTAGCGGCCCCGATGGTGGCCGGCGTTGCAACTCTGGCCTTTGCAATTAAACCGGATCTTACTTTCGATCAAGTGCGCAGCGCGATCTTGAACAAAGTGGATGTCGTTTCAACTCCGGGCGTGGAAACCGTCACGGGTGGTCGGTTAAACGCCTACGAAACCATCAAGTATGTGTACCAGACGCTTGCCGGTTACAACTACGATCCAACCTATGCCGGTGAGACAAGAACGTTGCTCGGCGATCCCGGCGGCTACCCGACCAATGACACCTTGACAGTGCGTGTCAAATCCACGGATTCTACGAAGATTGAACTCGTCCGCGCTAATACTGTAGTCGGCACTTGGCCGAAGAGTACCAGCTACATGATCCGTGTCTACGGTTTGGGCGGCGACGACACGATCACCGTCGAATCGGGCGTGACAAACCCCGTTTATATTCAAGGCGGAAAGGGCAACGACGTCATTACCGGCGGTGGTGGCGTGGACACCCTCATTGGCGATGAAGGCAATGATTCTCTCACTGGCGGGGCGGGCAACGACTTCCTCGATGGTTCAATTGGGAATGACACGTTGCTGGGTGGTGACGGCATGGACACGCTGTTGGGTGGTAAAAGCAACGACAAACTGTACGGCGGGGCGGGCAATGACACGCTAGACGGCGGTGATGACACGGACGAGTTGTTCGGGGGAACCAACAACGATAAGCTGACTGGCGGACTCGGAATAGATACTATTCGCGGCGAGGACGGGGATGATTGGTTGCTGGCCGGCGGTGACGGAGTTATCGATTTGCTCTACGGCCATGGCGGATACGATCGATCTCGACTGTCGCTCGGCGAACGTGATTCTAATGATAGCTTGGTCCTGAACGATATCGAAGACAAGCTTTAAATGTCGTATGTCTTCATTTGTTGAACGGCTCGAACCACGCGCCACGTGCTCCGCGACCTCGGTTGACGTAGTGCGAGTCGGCGACACGCTACAGGTCACCGGCACGGTGTCAAACGACCTGATCGTGATCCGTCCGTCAAAGGTCAAACCCAACGTCGTCGCTCTTATCGTGGGCGACGACACGCGACCGTTGTATACGACCCCGCTTATGTTGGTGTCGACGAGGTACTTCACAGATCCGCCTCGCGGATCGCTGATCGGTCGCGGCAAATGTCCACGTCTTCCAAGGTTGGCCCGTTGAGGAGCCAGTCTTTGAAAGCGGGGCGTTGTCCGGTCAGTTTCTCGTAATCGACCTTCGGCAACACGATGAAGTCTTCGTTCCGCCGCTGAATGGTCTGGGGTCCCTCTGCCGCTGCGCGCGTCAACACTTCGCTCAGACGGTTCTTCGCTTCGGATCTTCGCTTCGGAAAGATTCCAAACCATGGGTGCTCCCGTCTAGATTGTCTAGATTTATTTTCGCATGTGCAGCACATCCGGTCAACCTGAAAACGACGTTCTTCTCCACACTTCCGCAGCAATGCCCTCAGGCCGGGCTGAACGGGCGTAGACCATCCCTCGAATCACTGCGCGGCACGGATCGCGTTGCCGGGCCGCGGTTTTACGCGCGGGCGTTCAGCGCGTAATCTGACGCGATGCAAGTCCCGCTCCTGGATCTCACGCAGCAGTACCGCACGATTAAGGCCGAAGTCCGCCAGGCGATAGATGTCGTTTGCGACGAGCAATCGCTGATCCTCGGCAAGCACGTCGAGCGGTTCGAGAAGAACCTGGCGAGCTATTGCCAGTCGAAACACGCGATCGGCGTGTCGTCGGGGACCGACGCGCTGCTGTGCGCCCTGATGGCGATCGACCTGAAGCCGGGAGACGAGGTCATCTGCCCGTCGTTCACCTTTTTCGCCACCGCCGGCGTGATCG
>JBBQQZ010000240.1:0-6226 GCA_038215325.1 Tepidisphaerales bacterium
TGCCGCGGGCCGGCGGTCTGGTCGGTCGGCTTGTTGCGCGGCTCGGCGGTGGGGGGCGGCATGTCGGTGGTCGGGTCGCCCATCATCCTTTCCATCCGCTTTCCCATCCAGCCGCGCGTCTTTCGCTTCATCTTCGCGAAAAAGCCTTCCTGCCGCTTGAGCGCCCTGACCAGGTCTTCACGCGATTCCAACCCGTCGATTGGGCAGCCGCGCAGCAGGCCCAGGACGACCAGCCCGCGTTCGGACAGGCCGGAGAACCGCATCGCACGGATGTGGACGATCTCGATCGCCATCTGCTCGCACGAGCAGCCCGGCGCGATGCTCTTGCCCGACCAGTGCAGCACGTCCTGCATCGCGGACCTATCGAGCGACGCGATGAGGTGGCGGCGTTCGTGGATGGCTTTGACGAGGCCGGCTTTGTCTTTGAAGTTACCCGGTTCAAGGCCAAACTCGGTGGCGACGGCTTCGAGTTCGTCGATGGCCAGATCGCCCAGTTGTTGTGAGGGCGCGCGCGTCCGCTCGGGCGTCTGCGGCGCTGGCGGCGTCGCGAGCACGGGCAGGTTGGCGGTGGGGGTTGTCGGTTCGACGGGTTCGCTCATGCTGTCAGGTCAATTTATCGCAAAGAGCGCAGAGGCGCAAAGGACGCAGAGGAAAAACGGTTGTGTGTCAACTTGCGACCTTCGTGTCTCTGCACTCTTTTCGTCAAACGAGTCTCCCTCCGGCCAAAATGCTTCACTGCAAGCCCAGGTACGTTGCATCAATCACGCGCAGGACGCTGTGGGCCCGCATCATCAGCACGAACACGATACACAGCAACCCGCAGACGAGCACGTCGCCCCAGAAGGTGGCGAACCGCAAGCGCAGCCCGTGGATGATGATGTACCGCCGCAGGATCGCGATGTACCGGTCCTCGCTGGCGAGCCAGACGTACCAACCCCAAAGCGATTGAACGGTGATCAACGTCGCGTAAATCGTGGCGAACGTGAACAACGCCCAGCGGAAGAAATTGAACACGTCGATGTCGGGCATAACGCGATCGTACTGAGTGGAAAGGACTGAGTAATGAGGCTCAGCACTCAGCACTCAGCACTCAGTCCACAGTACTTTCACTCCGGCACTTCCGCTTCCTCCGGCGCTGCGCCGAACAGGGCGCTGCCGATGCGGACCATCGTTGATCCTTCTTCGATGGCGATCTCGAAATCGTTGCTCATTCCCATCGACAGGTGGCGGAAGCCGTTCCCGCCGATCTTCTGCCACTTCATTTCTTCGAAAATTTCCCGCGTGCGGCGGAATGCGTTGCGGATGGTCTTTTCGTCGTCGCTCAGCTCGGCCATGGTCATCAGGCCGACGAGCTGAAGGTTGGGCATCGTCGCGATCTGCTCGCCCAGATGCACCGCAGCCCCGACGGCAACGCCGAACTTCTGGCCTTCCTCGCTCGCGTTGATCTGCATCATCACGCCGATCTTTAGCCCCAGCTTCAGGGCGATCGTGTCGATCTCCTCCGCCAGGCGAAGCGAATCGATGCTGTGGACGCAGTGGATGAGCGGCAGAAGCTGCTTGACCTTATTACGCTGCAAGTGCCCGATCATGTGCCAGCGCACGCCGATGGGGTTCGCCTGCTGTTGCTCGTCCCCGTGCTTGCCGCGACGCTGGAGAAATTCGTTCACCTGCGACGCCCGCTGAATAAGCTGCTGCACGCGGGATTCGGCCAAGTCGTTGACGCCGAGCTGGATCATCTCCCGAATCGTCTCCGGACCCGCCGCCTTGGTGACGGCGACTAGCGTAACGTCCCGGATCTCCCGCTTTGCCCGCGCACAAGCGCCGGCGATCTTGCCTCGGACCTCGTCAAGCCGTTCGGCCAACAGTGATTTCTTTACCAAGCGCAGGCTCCTTCCTGTGATCGAAGATCGCATTATAGGTCGGCCGCCCGAATACACCACGCACCTGCACCCGCAGACGGGCAATGGGGTATTTTTTGCTATGCTATTGCAAATCGGCCCGGATCGATTTCCAATGTTCGACCCGCTTTTGGAGATAGAATGTCGCTTAAGGTTTGGATTGACGGCGAATACTTCGCCAAAGAGAACGCGAAGATCACCGTCTACGACCACGGCCTGCTCTATGGCGACGGCGTTTTCGAGGGCATTCGTGCGTACTCCGGCAAGATTTTTGAGTGCAAGCACCACCTCAAGCGGCTCTTCGACAGCGCCCGGGCGATCCGTCTGACCATCCCGTACACGCCCCAGGAACTGGAAAAAGTGATGTACGAGTCGATCAAACTCAACGGGTTTGACGACTGCTATATTCGCCTGGTAGTCACGCGTGGTGCCGGCACGCTGGGGCTGGACCCGAACCGCTGCCCCCGCGCCAGTGTGATCGTCATCACCGACCTCATCCGCCTTTATCCGCCGGAGATGTACGAGAAGGGGATGTCGGTCATCACGGCGTCGGTGATCCGCAATCACCCGAACGCGCTGAGTCCGCGCATCAAGAGCTTGAACTATCTGAACAACATTCTGGCTAAGATCGAAGCGATCGACGCGGGCGTGCCTGAGGCGATCATGCTGAACGCCGAGGGCTACGTCGCCGAATGCACCGCCGACAATTTTTTCGTCGTCCGCGACGGCGCGGTCGCAACGCCGCCGGCCAGTGACGGGGCGCTCGAAGGCGTCACGCGGGCGGTCATCATGAGGCTGTGCGAATCCAGTTTCATCCCGATGCGGGAATGTCGGCTCGAACGTCACGATCTTTACATCGCCGACGAGGCCTTCCTGACCGGCACCGCCGCCGAGGTGATCCCCGTCACCAAGATCGACGGCCGCATAATCGGCACAGGCGAGCCCGGACCGGTGACAAAGAGACTGCTCGAAGCGTTTCATAAGTTTGTTAGACTTATCGAGAATTGATCGGAAGCCACGGGCGCACGCCCGGGGCTTGCGTTGTTCAATGGCAAAGGATTGCCCATGCCCGGTGAAACTGAACTTCATCGCACGTTGAAGAAAGAGGCTTGTCGCTGGCTGTTCGGCGCGGGGTATCAAGCGGTTGCCGCCGAGGTGAAACTTCGACCGTTGGGTATTATCGACGCGGTGGGGTGCGGGATGTTTCGTCCCTACTTCAACCACCACGCGAATCGGCACGAGTGTCACCAGACCTGTTTCATCGAGTGCAAGGCGTCGCGGGCGGACTTTCTGCGCGATTTGTCGGATGACGGGCAGATGACGCTTTGCATGCTCGAGCGACAATACAACCGCAAGAAGCGGACGCGCGGCAAGGTCCGCCAGACGGTGGGGCTGGGGAAGTTCGCGGCGTGCATCATGCAGCCGATGGCGAACCTGCACTACATTCTCGCGCCGGCGGGCATCGTCAAGAAAGCCGACGTCCCGCCGAGATGGGGGCTGATGACCAGCGGGCCGGGTGGGATCACGGTCGTGGTCCGTGCCGAGTGGCAGGAAATGTCCGCCGGGCAGTTCGTTGAAAGCGCGATCGCCAAACGCCTGACCGGCGACATCTTCCGCGCCGACGACCGAGCGATCATGAGCGTCAATCGCGAACTGATGAAACAGCAGCAAGCGCTTGCCGAGCGAATCCGTCAGCTTCGCCCGTTCACGCCCTCCCCATTTCCGCCCGAAGCGTTCGAGCAGGACAAGCTGGCTCGGTTGCCTGAGCAATCGCATGCCTGAGGCGATCAGGCCGCTTCATTCTTTTGCGTCGGGTGGGGGAAGTGCCTGGCGATTTCGCTTTCCACCTGCCCCGGCCGGGCGAGGACGAAGACGAGCCGCTCGGCGACCTGTTTCTGCAATTTTTGTCGCGATACATCGTCCAGCGCGCGGGCGCACGCGACGACAAGCTCCTGGCCGCTCACGCGGATCGGGAGCACGCGAAACTGTTCGATGACACTCCTCGGCACGTGGTGCAGCGCCTGCGTGTCGATGCCGAGCTGGTCGAGATCGATTTCCACGCACGCCGACTGGAGTTGCTGGATCCACGCCTCCCAGACGTGCTCCGGCTGCACCATCCCCAGCGCCAGCGCGGCGTCGCCGAAACGCTGGCGTGTGGCTTTTTGTTCCTGGAGGATGTCCTCCACGTCATGATCTGTCAGCGGAACGATCCGGCTGAGCAGTTGTCCGATTCTGCGCTGCATTCCCTGTACCTCTTTCTGGCATCGTGACTTGCGTCACTTCTGACCCTACGATGCACACGTCGCCGGGCCACCAAAGTTCGGGATGAATTCGCGTTCAAACTGGCGGGTGCGGAAAACTGTGCCGTCTGTAAGGAGTGCGCTTGCGGATCGTGACCTATAACATTCTTGACGGCGGGGTCGGTCGAGCAGACCCGATCGGTGAAGTCCTCGAAGCGCAGAATGCGGACGTGATCGTGCTGGTGGAGGCCGACGACGATTTCGTCGTCGATCGAACCGCCAAGCGCCTGAAGATGGACGTGATCACCGCGCGCGGCCGTGGGCATGCAGTGGCGATCCTCAGCCGCTGGACGATCCTCCACACCGTCAACCACGCGCTCGTCCACGACGATTCGCCGCGATCGCTTTGCGAAGCGATCGTCCGCACGCCAGGCGGAACTGAACTGCCTGTCATCGGCCTGCACCTGCACGCGAGGGCGTTTGAAGAAGACGAAACCACACGCCAGCACGAGATGGCGTGCCTGATGCGGGTGACGCATGCGTACCGCACGCAGAATCGCCCGCACGTGCTGGCCGGCGACTTCAACAGCAACTCGCCGGTCCAGGTCATCGACCCCACCCGATGCAAACAGACGACCCGCGATGCCTGGCATGCCAACGGCGGGAACCTGCCGCGCCGCTTGATCGAAAATCTCCTCGACCACCGCTACACCGACACCCTCCACGCAGCGCGACCCGACGACGCCAAAACCCTCGCCAGTTTCACCACCCACCAGCCCGGCCAGCGCGTTGACTACGTCTTCACATACGGACTCGACGCTGCGCGCATTCAATCCGCATGGATCGAACACGACCGGCTCGCCACGTACGCGTCGGATCATTATCCCGTCGGGGCTCAGATCGATGTCTGACCACCCGCAGCGACCTCGCCACACATTGCCCCGTGCGTTCGCGTGCGCGATTGACGGGCTGTGGACGCTGCTGAAGACCGAACGCAATCCGCGGATTCAAATCGTGCTGGCACTGATCGCAGTCGCGATGGGAATCGGGTTGCGGATCGGCCCGGCCGAGTGGTGCCTGGTCGTGATCTGCATGATGGCGGTGCTGGTCGCCGAAGCGATCAATTCCGCGCTGGAGCGCGCGGTCGATCACACGTCACTCGCAACGCATCCCCTCGCCAAACAAGCCAAAGACCTCGCTGCGGCATCGGTCCTGATCGCGGCGGGCGGGGCAGCTATTGTGGGCGCGATTATTTTCATCCCAAAGCTTCTTGCGTTACTCAAGTCCACCTGACGCGGCCATCGCGTGGATCAGACCTTGATCGCGCCGACGAGTTCACGATTCGTCTTCACCTTGCCCATCGCCTCCATCAGCGATTTCAGCGACTGCGCCGGCTGCATCGTCATCAGGTGCCTGCGGATGTTGCGGGCTGCCGCCAGGGTTTGGGGGTCGAGCAGGAGTTCTTCTTTCCGCGTGCCGGATTGCGGGATGTTGATGGCGGGGTAAATGCGCTGGTTGGCGAGCTGGCGGTCCAGCGTTAGTTCCATGTTGCCGGTGCCTTTGAACTCTTCAAAGATGACCTTGTCCATCTGGCTGCCGGTATCGATAAGGCAGGTCGCCAGGATGGTGAGCGAGCCGCCTTCTTCCAGCCGCCGGGCGGCGCCGAAGAGCTTTTTGGGGATTTCGAGCGCGCGCGAATCGACCCCGCCGGACAACGTTTTGCCCGACCGCGAATCCGTGTTAAACGCCCGGCCCATGCGGGTGAGCGAATCGAGCAGCACGATCACATCCTTACCGTGCTCCACTTTTCGCTTGCAGCGTTCGATGACCAATTGCGACAGGTCCAGATGCTTGTCGAGGGTGTTGTCGTTGCTGGAAGCGTAAACCGTGCCGGGCACGTTGCGCTTCATGTCGGTGACTTCCTCGGGGCGCTCGTCGATGAGCAGGAGGATGAGTTCGGCGTTGGGGTGGTTGGCGTGGATGCCGCGGGCCATGTTCTGGAGGAGAATGGTTTTACCCGTCCTCGGCGGGGCGACGATCAGCCCGCGCTGGCCGAAGCCGACGGGGGTTAGCAGGTCGATGATGCGG
>JBBQQZ010000241.1:0-6218 GCA_038215325.1 Tepidisphaerales bacterium
CTGCTCGGCGGAGTCGATCAGTGCATCGACCGGAAAACTCGGATCGCGATCCACCAAGCTGCGGATCGAAACCCCCGGTGCCACCGGAGAAGCCAGCAGTTGCCCCCTAAGTTCCGCCCGGGCAGAGGCTTGCGCCGCCTGCACTTCCACCCGTCGCCCGTCCTGTGCGACGGCGAACGTCGCAAGACCAAGCACGGCAGCGAGTTGGAGCGATTTTGGAAACATCGTCTGGATAGACCCTCTATCGGGTATTTCGTTAGCGGCAGGCCACTGGTATCAGGGCGTGGGATTTGTCGCAGGCAGTTCGAGGATGGTGGTCTGGGTAATGTCCCAGACGATCACTTCGAGCGCGTCCTTATACTTGTCGGCTTTCCCGCCATAGGGTTGGAGTTTGCCGGTGATGCGGACGGTGGCCCCTGCGAGCGATTTGGCGTAGTCGCCGTTGAAGGCGTCGTCGAGCTTTTTCCGGCTTTTCTCGAACGCCGCCGCCATCACGCCAGACGTATTCTCGAACTCGATGACCAGCACCGCCCCGCTGTTGCTCCACTCCGCGGACACAACTTTCCCTCGGAGGATAATGGTCTTACCGTCATTCGCCTTGATCGCGGCCTGGTCGGTCGCGTCGATGAGAGGCGGGCCGTCCTGGGCAATCGCCAGCCCACCCAGCGCCAGCAAAACTGTTACAATCTGTCGAACCCGCATCGGCGTCCTTTCAGTCGATTTTCCGCGTTAGTGTCGGAGACTTCGGTTGAACATGCAAGCCGACCGCGGCGTACGGCGCTGCGTGCCGACATTTCGCCGTAAACGATTACTCGATAGGCACTTAACGAAATTTCAGCGCATAGCGGCTGGTGTCAATCTCGGTAAGGTGTGATAACTTGGGTGAAACTTGCATTCGTGGTAGAATCGGTCAAGCTAGAGTTTCACCGGCGGGCCTTGGGGTTCGCCGATATTGCTAGAAGGCCCCTACGTTTATGGGACTGTTTCGACAACTTGGTCATCGCCGGGCGGAGATCCGCAAGAATCGTCCGGATCTGGACGACACGCTGATGGGCCGGCTGCTCAGGCCGGAGAACCACCTGCCCTTGCTGGTCGCGGTCGGCTTCGTCGTCTGCACGACGGCGATCCTGATGCTCCGTCCCAATGTGTTGGGCTGGCGTGTTGGGCAGTACGTGCCGCACGACATCGTCTCGCGGGTCGATTTCACATGGTCGGATCCGGCCTCGTTAAACGAAGCCCGCAGCACCGCCCGCCTCAACGAACCGCGCGTCTATAGGCCCGCCGCAGTCGATCCTCTCAGAACCATCGCCGACGAACTCACGCACCTGCCGGATGTGGTCAAAGGCCAGCGTCAGGAGCAGCTTCCGGAATTGCTTCGCAACGCCCTGGACGGCGCGTCGATCGCGGCGTTGGGCGACTATCTCGAGCCGTCGATGCGCAAGACCTGGAACGCCGGGGTCGAGACTTACATCGAACAACTTCGCCTGAACCGCCTGATCCTCCTCCCCGCCGCCGACCGCGATGAAGATAGAGGCCGGCTGATCCGCGTCCCGGGGCACGACACGGTTCGCACAGAGGAGACGTACTCGCCTCAGATGCACGAAGAATTGCAGGCCCGGCTCTCCCGGCCGGCGCAGCAGAGCTTCAAGGCGCTGCTTTACCCGCGCATCGTCGCGATTACGCTCGCCAAGCTCACGCCCAACTTCGAACTCGACCCCGTCGCCACCGCCGAAGCCCAGAACCGCGCCGACGAAGCCGTTCCGTCGTCGGCAGGCGATTCGGCGCTGCGCGCGAACATGATCATCGCAAAGAAAGGCGACATCAAAGCCGCCGACTTTATCAAACTGAAGGCCGAGCACGACGCGTTCCTCACCTCCCTGGGCAGCCGTATCTGGTGGCAACGACTGGGCCTTGGCGCGGTCGTCGTGGTGCTTAGCACGATCACCGTCGCGTATGTTTCGGCCTTTCAACCGCGCATTCTCCGCAATCATGCCCGCGCGATCGGGCTGGTGGCGCTGATGGTGTCGATGCTGCTATTGGCGCAGCTCACGGGCCTGGGCAGCACGCGGTCTTACGTATTCGGTATCGCACCGACCATCATGGTGGCGATGATCCTGGCGATCGCCTACGACCAGCGGTTCGCGATGGGCATCGCCTCGATCCACGCGATCCTCGCAACGTTGGCGCTCGGCGAGGGCCTCGACTTCTTCCTGATCCTCATCACCGGCGTGACGACCTGCTGCTTCCTTCTGGAAGACGTGCGCACACGCAGCAAACTGATCGAAGTGGGCGGCGGGACCGCGATCGCGATGATGTGCGCTACATTCGCTGTCGGCTGGCTGGCGATGGACCCGGTCGCGTTCATCGTCCGTAACGCCATCTACTCCGGCGCCGCGGGCCTGGCGGTGGGGTTCCTGACGCTGGGCATCCTGCCGTTCATCGAGCGCGTCTTCCGCATCACCACGAGCATGACGCTCCTGGAACTCGCCGACGCCTCGCACCCGCTCTTGCGACGCCTGGCGCTGGAAGCGCCGGGCACGTACAACCACAGCCTTCAAGTCGCCACGCTCGCCGAGGAAGCCGCCGAGGCGATCGGCGGAAACTCGCTGCTGTGTCGCGTGGCGTCGTACTACCACGACATCGGCAAGATCAACAAGGCAGAGTATTTCGTCGAGAACCAGCAGCAGCCCGGTGAGAATCGTCACCTGAATCTCTCCCCCAGCGTGAGCCTGCTGATTATCATCGGCCACGTGAAAGACGGCGTGGAACTGGCGAAGGAGTACAGCCTTCCCAGCAGCGTCCTGCCGTTCATCCAGCAGCATCATGGCACGACGCTGGTCGAGTTCTTCTATCACCGGGCCCGCAAAGAGCAGGACCGGACCGATCCGCGCGAACAGGAAATCAACGAGCACCAGTACCGCTATCCGGGACCAAAACCGCGTCACAAGGAAGTCGCGATTTGCATGCTCGCCGACGCCTGCGAAAGCGCGTGCCGAGCGATGGACGACCCCAACGCCAACCGCATCGAAACCCTTGTCCACGACCTGGCGATGAAGCGGCTGCTCGACGGGCAGTTCGACGAAAGCGAACTGACGATGCGCGAGTTGGAACTGATCGAGCGCAGTCTCGTCAAGAGCCTGCTCGGCCTCTACCACGGCCGAATCGCCTACCCGAGCGATAAGCCCGAGGAATCGTCCAACCAACGTCACGCCCACGAACATCCTGCGGCGAAGACCGCATGAGCAACCCGCGACTGCGCAAACAGGTTAGTCGCGACGCGAAGCAGAGCGTTCCGCCGACCCTATCGGTCACGGCGATGCTCGGCGCGCGATACGTGCCCTTCATCGAAACGATGCTCCAACGTGCGATACCGCTAGTCCCCCGCGCCCCGCGGGAGGTCTCGATCGCGCTCGTCAGCGACGCCCGCATGGCCGACCTGCACCTGCGCTTCATGAACATCCCCGGCCCGACCGACGTGCTCACGTTTGAACTCGACCACGACCCCGCCGGCAGGGTCACCAGCGGCGAGGTGGTCGTCTGCGTGCCCGAGGCACGTCGAAAAGCGAAGGAACTCGGCCACCGGGTCGAGCACGAACTGCTGCTCTACGCCCTGCACGGGATATTGCATCTGTCCGGCCACGACGATAGAACGACCCCCGCGTACCGCCAAATGCACCGCATGGAGGATAGAATCCTCGCAACCCTGGGCATTGGTGCGGTATTTGCTTCCAAGGAAAACGCCTGAACGCCATGTCTCTACCGCTCACTATTTTCGCGATCATCTCCGCCGCCACGCTCTCGTGCGTGTTTGCGACGCTCACGTTTTCGCTTAGAGATTTCTCCCGCTCCCGGCTTGAATCAGCGCTGGCTCGCCGCAAGAAGGATTCATGGCTGAACGCGACGGTCGAGCACGCGAGCGAACTGGCGTACCTGACTGCGTCGATCCGGCTGATCTTCAACCTGATCATCCTGCTGGGCTTTCTGGACGTGGCCAGGCGGTACGGCTGGCCCGAGTGGCTGGAGTACCTCGCCGCCGCCGCAGCAGCGCTGGTGGTGACGATCCTGGCGTCGGTGACCTTTCCCCACTCGCTGGCCAGCAACGCCGCCGAGCCGATCATCGCGCTGTTCGTCACGCCGCTGCACGCGTTACGGATCGTCTTAAAACCCCTGACCAAGGTGTTGCATCTGACCGAGCACTTCGTTCGCCGCGCCACCGCCGGCGATGACGACATCGGCCAGGAAAAAGCCGGCGAGGACCTTCAGTCCGAAATCCTGGCCGTCGTGGAGGAAGGCGAGAAAACCGGCGTCGTCGACGAGGCCGAGCGCGAGATGATCGAGTCGGTCATCGAGTTCCGCGACACCTCCGTCTCGCAGGTGATGACCGCGCGGCCCGACATCATCGGCCTGCCGATCGATTCAACGCTCGACAAGATTCGCGGGCTCATCGAAGAATCCGGCCATTCACGCGTGCCCGTTTACGAAGGCTCGCTCGATCATATCGTCGGCATCCTCTACGCCCGCGACCTGCTCCGATTTGTCGGCGAGACCTCGCACACCTTCGACATCCGCACCGCCATGCGCCCGCCGTTCTTCGTGCCCGAATCCAAGCCGCTGCGCGATCTGCTCCAGGATTTCCGCCTGCAAAAAGTCCACATCGCGACCGTCCTCGACGAGTACGGCGGCACCGCTGGCCTAGTCACGATCGAAGACGTGCTCGAAGAACTCGTCGGCGAAATCAGCGACGAGCACGAGCCGATCGAACCCGCGATCTTCAAGCGCATCGACGACTCGACCGCCGAGGTTGACGCAAGAATCCATATCGACGAACTGAACCGCCTGCTCGGCACGCACCTGCCCGAAGACGCCGGCTACGACACGCTCGGCGGATTTGTCAGCACGCACCTCGGCCGCATCCCGCAGGCTGGCACGCAAATCGAACACGACGGCGCCATCTACCTCGTTCTCGACGCCGAACCCCAGCGCGTCGGCCGGGTGAAGGTCCAACTGCTGCCCCCGCAGGTCGCGGCGTAGGTTCTGAATCGGGTGCCACGGCTTGATACCCCAAGCCGTGGCACCCCGATCGACACTGGCTTTCACCGCCCCGCCGTCTACGCTGTACGCATGTCCACACGCATCTTCGACGCGCATCTCGATCTGGCGATGAACGCCCTGCTCGGCCGTGACATCACCAAGCCTGCGCGCGAGCAACCCGCCGACCGCGGGCAGATCGCCACCGTCGGCCTGCCGGACCTCCGCGCCGGCGGCGTCACACACGTCTGCGGAACCATCTTCTGCGCCCCCGATTCGCCTACGTTCCCCGGCTATCACAACCCCGAAGAAGCCCACGCCGAAGCGCTCAAGCAGATCAACTACTACCACGACCTGGCCGCCCGCGAGCAGATCGCGCTCCCGGCGGACTACTCGCTGGCGCACACGAACGATCCGTCGCGACCCAGCGTCGTCATCCTGCTGGAAGGTGCCGAGTGCATCCGCACACCCGATGACGTCGCGCCCTTTCACGATCGCGGCGTGCGCGTCGTCGGCCTGTCGTGGCAGAAGACCCGCTACGCAGGCGGCACCGGCACGCCCGGCCCGATCACCGATCTTGGCCGCGACCTGGTGCGCGTGCTCGATCAGCACAAACTGATCCACGACGCCTCCCACCTCGCCGAGGAGTCGTTCTGGAACCTGCTCGATATCACGCAAGGCCCGATCATCGCGTCTCACAGCAATTGCCGCGCTATCGTCGGCGTCGATCCGTTCGAGCGCCACCTCAGCGACGAGATGATCCGCGCGATCATCCATCGCGGCGGCATCATCGGGATCAACTTCTTCGACAAGTTCCTGCTCCCCGCGGCCGAGTACCAGAAGCGCCGCGCGACGCTCGGCGACGTCGTCGCGCACATCCGCCACGTCTGCGATCTGGCCGGCAACGCCGACCACGTCGGCATCGGCACGGACATGGACGGCGGGCTGGGTCGCGAAGAGATTCCGCAGGAAATTGAGACCAGCGCCGACCTGCCCCAACTCCGCGCCGCGCTGCTGGCGGCATCATTCAGCGAAGGCGACGTGCAGAAAATCCTGTTCCTGAACTGGTTCCACACCTTCAGTCGCACCGCGTAACACTCGCCACGACCGATCCCCGTGGCTACGATCCTTTGCGTATGGAAATCCGCCCCGCCACGCCCGACGACGTGTCCCAGGTCTTGCCGATGGTG
>JBBQQZ010000242.1:0-6212 GCA_038215325.1 Tepidisphaerales bacterium
GGCGAGCAGGCTTATACGCAGGGGTCGTATCTCGCGCGATACATGGAAGCGACCTTCGGGCGCGATTCGATCGTCAAGCTGCTCAACGCCTACGCCACCTCCAAGAGCGACGAAGACGCCTTCCTCACCGCCACCGGCAAGCCGCTTGCAGAAGTGGAAAACGGCTGGCACGCGTGGATGAAAGTGCAGCTCAAGCCGTGGGGGTACGACACAGAATCGACCGAGAAGGTCGAGGCGCTGGTCAAGGAAGGCGAGATGGCAATCAAGGCCCGGACCTGGGAGCAGGCCCGCGCCGCGTTCGCCAGCGCCTACGCCCTTCAACCGTACGATCTGAAGGTCAACCAGCGGCTGGCACTGGTCTATCTTCAGAAGGAAACCAGCGACCCCGCCAAGGCGATCGAGCACCTGAAGTTCCTGCACATTCTTGAGCTTCAGAACAACAAGATCGCCAAGCAGGTGTCGCGGCTGTACCTGAAGCTCGACGACCTGCCCAACGCGCTGGCCTGGGCGCAGGAGGCAACGTACGTCGATCTGTATGACGCCTCATCGCACGAACTGATCGCCGAGATCGCGACCAAGCTCACCGACACCCCCACCGCCGACCTCGCGCGCCGAACTGCGGAGCAGATTAAGCTGTGGGAAATCAAACGTAAGGAACCAGCAGCGGCGAACGATGAATGATGAACGATGAACGAATGCGCCGTCGCTTGTCTCTCATCATTCATCATTCATCATTCATCATTCGGACTTCCCATGACCTCCAACACCCTCACCATCGCCGCGTTTCAGAAGCACATCTCGGACAAGTACGAGAAGGTCGATCGCGAGCGCGGCACGCCCAAGACGTTCGTCTGGTTCATCGAGGAGATCGGCGAACTCGCCACCGCGCTCAACGGCTCGGACCGCGCGAACCTGGAAGAGGAATTCGCCGACGTGATCGCCTGGCTGTGTACGCTCGCGAACATCAACGACGTCGATCTCGCGGCGGCGCTGACGAAAAAGTATTTGTCCGATAAGCCGCCCGAAGGACACAAGTGACTGCCGGATATTGATTGGCGAATATCGGACACTGAATACAACCTGACGCACCCGGAGCCCGTTTAGAGCGAATCAGTGCGACAAGGTGCCTGAAAGCGGGTCGATACAACCCTTTCAGCTTGCCATTGGCAAACTTTTCTTCATTTCACGCCGATTTTTCGGTTGCCGGATCGTACGTCTAGCCTATGGTGCCAAACATTGGTAGGGAACTCGACGTTGTGAGGAAGATCCGCATGAGCACGAAACACACCCAGGTGGCGATGATGGAGGCGGTCGAAGACCGCCAGATGTTCGCCACTTTCACGGTCACCACTGCCGCCGATGCGGGCACCGGTTCGCTGCGGGACGCCATCACCAAGGCGAACACGGCCAGCGATGCCGATGTGATCAAGTTCGCCATCGGCTCCGGTCTCAAGACGATCTCCCCCACGTCGTCGCTGCCGATGACCAAGTACGCGCTCACCATCGACGCGACGACCCAGCCCGGCTACAGCGGCAAGCCGCTGATCGAAATTCGCGGCGACAAAACCTCCGGCGACGGCATCCGCGTCGGCGGCGGTAACAGCACGATCAAGGGGCTGGTCATCAACCGCTTTAGCGGCAACGGGATGATCCTGGTCAACAAAGGCGGTAACACGGTCAAGGGCAACTGGATCGGCCTGACCAACACCGGCGACGCCGCCGCCAAGAACGGCGCCAAGGGCATCGTTGTTTCGATCAATAACAACACCATCGGCGGCACGAACACGAACGACCGCAACGTCATCAGCGGCAACGGTTCCAGCGGCGTGCAGATGTGGTCGGCGGCATCAACGGGAAACACGGTCCTCGGCAACTACGTCGGCACCGACTGGACTGGCGAAAAAGCGATCGCCAACCTCAAGAGCGGCATCGCCAACGACGGCGCTGCCTCCAACACGATCGGCGGCACCGCGGCCGGCGCTCGCAACGTCGTCTCGGGGAACGCCCACGACGGCATCATCGTCAGCGGCACGGGCTCCAAGAACATCAAGATCATCGGCAACTACGTCGGCACGAACGCTTTGGGCACCACGGCGATCGGCAACAAGATGTACGGCATCGAGATCAGCCGCGACAACAACCTGGTGCAGAACAATCTCGTCTCCGGCAACACCTACTCCGGCGTCGTGCTCTGGCTGAGCAGTGCGTACAACAACAAGGTAATCGGCAACAATCTCGGCACCGACAAGAGCGGCATGTATGCGATCGCCAACCAGTGGAAGGGTCTGGAAGTCACCAACGGCGCCAAGGACAACACCATCGGCGGCACGCTCAGCGGCGAGCGGAACGTCATTTCCGGCAACAAGCAGAACGGCGTCAACGTCTACCAGGGCTCGAACAACAAGTTCTACAACAACTACGTCGGCGTCGGTAGTGACGGCATCAAGAGCCTCGGCAACGGCGGCGACGGGCTACGGCTGATCCAGACCACCGGCGTACTGATCAGCGGCGGGATCATCGGCAACAACACCGGATACGGCGTACACAACGGAACCAGCACCAACAGCAAGCTGACCGGCGGCGTCAAGCTCGTCAACGACGCGCTCTACAACATCACGATCACCTAAACACCCTCTCCCTCCCCGCCACCGACAAGGTCACCAAGGCCGACAGTGAAGACAGCTACACCATGATGACCACCGCCAAGGGCTGGTCGCTCAAAGCCGCGACGCTCAACGAAATCGCCGCGTGGCTTCAGAAGGAGTTGGAAGCGCCGGTCGAACCGAAGGACGCTGGCGAAGGCAAGTTCAGCTTCGATCTGGTCGCCTCAGTCTTCAAGCCGCAGGAACTGCCCGTGGCGCTTGAGAAACTGGGGTTTGTGGTCTACAACGCAAGGTCAAGGTCAAAGTACTGAATGTTGCCAAGGCCGGGTAGTCAGGCCGGGTAGTGCATTCGATTGACTCCCCGAACCGCATCGGGTTACATAGCCTACGATGAGGTTCGTCCTCGCGGGGATCATCACCTTTCTGCTGTACTCGGCCGCGTTCGCGGGCGTACTGGGCACGGTCGAATCGATCGGCTTTGAATCCCACATCCGCGCCGATTGCTGGGTGCCCCTTCTGATCCAGATCACCTCCGACGCTGCGGGTCCGGAAGACTATCAATTGCAGGTCGTTCAGAACGACATCGACGGCGACGAGGTCGTCTATGCACGCCCGCTGCTGGTCAATCCCGACAAGGAGTTGGTCTGGACGTACTTCAAACCCGAATCAATCAACGGCGGTCTGCCGAGTGGCCTGACGGGCAATTCACAGGACCTCGCCCGCCGGCTTCGCATCTATCTCGCGACACCCGACGGCAGCAAGCGGATCGCGCAGATCAGTGTCGCCGGGCGGATGCCCACGGTGCTTGACGACGGCGAGCAGTCGCGCGGGGACAAGCTGATCGTCTGTGTCGGGCGTCGGCCGAACGTGACGGAGTTTGATCCATCCGCCGGCCGCGTGTTCGGCCTCGCCGAGAACGTACAGTTCGCCAGCGCCGACCTCAGACGTTTGCCTGACAACGTGCTGGGGTACGATGCGGTTGACGCGGTTGTCTGGACCGACGCCGAGGCCGACAAACTCACCGCCAGCCAGTTCCGCGCGCTCCGCCAGTACGTTCGCCATGGCGGAAAGCTGGTGGTTCTGCAAAATCCGGAGATCGCGCGCGGGGAGAAGTTCAGCGGCTTCCTGCCCGTGCGCGTCTCGAGGGTCGAATCATCGGGCAGCCAGGAGCCGCTGAAGTCGCTCATGCATCCCTTGGAGGAGCTGAAGCGCCCGCCCGATCCGAAGGACCCTTCGGGCCAGACCAGGCTCGACCCGTTCCGCGCCACGCGCGGGCCTTATCGGCTGGCGCGCGCCGAAGCGTTGCCTGAGAGCATCGTCGATTCGTGGATCACTTGGCCGGACGGGACACGGACGCCTTACATCGCCCGCCACATCTACGGGACGGGGATGGTGGCGTGGGTGGCGCAGGACATCTCCGACCCGTCGATCCGCGACGTGATCTGGGGCTGGCCGAACTTCTGGGCGCGCGTGTTTGACTGGCCCGTTGTCGATAGTGCCGGTGGAACCAAGAGCTTTGACCTTCCGATCCGTGCCGAGACCGCACCGAGACCCAGCGACGCCAAGGACAAGATCAAGAACACCTGGACCGCCGCCGGCACGCGCGATATCGGCGCGTCGTACATCGACAAGCTCGACCTGGACAGCAAGACCGCGGCGCTGATTTCGCTGGCGTTCCTGTTCTTCATCGCCTACTGGCTCATCGCCGGGCCGGGTGCGTACCTGGTACTGGTAGCGAAGAAGCGGCCGCAATGGAGCTGGTTCATCTTCGGCGCCACTGCGGTGGTGGCAACGCTGCTCACGGTCGTGATCGCACAACTGGTATTGCGCGGGAACGCGCAGGTCCGCCACGTGTCGATGGTTCGCGTGCGATCCGACGGCACAGATCCGGCGATGGTGCAGTCGCGGTTCGGCATCTATCTGCCTCAAGATCGCCCGGACACAGAAATCGCGCTCAACGGCCGCGAACCCAACGGGCGGGCGATCATTACGCCTCTGTCGTTTGATCCGCATCTGTTCAGTCCCACGCCCAACACCCGCGACAGTCGATACACCATCCAAACTCTCAACGAAGATGCCGGCGAGCAAGTCATCGTCGAGGTGCCCTTCCGATCGACGCTCAAAAAGCTGCAAGCCACCTGGACCGGTCCCCCGCCCGGCCGCGTGACGGGCAACGCCCGCCTCGTCGAGCAAAGCGTCACGATCGGCGGCAAGCCCGCGCAGGTCTATATCACCGGCTCGCTCTCCAACAACACCGGGCGAGACCTCTCCAATGTCATCCTCGTCTTCTCCTTTCCCAGATCCTCCGGCCCGGAAGACATGCTCCTGTATCTGCGCTCCTGGCGCAATGGCGAGACCGTCGAGCTTGATAAGCTTACGGCCAACGCCGACCGCAGCATCATGGGCGACATCACCCTGGACGGCGACAAGCCCAAACTCTACACCCTGTCCCGTGCGGCCGACTTCCTCTATCGCAACATGCGGGCCAGCTTTACCATGAACGACTGGAAGTGGGAGGTAAGCAAGGACGCCTATCGCCAGTCGTTCCCGATCGCGTCGCTTTACGACCGGCTGGCGCCGATGCGGAACGACAAGTCGGTCGATCGCGTTGACGTCCTGCGCCGGGGCGTACGAAACTGGGACATCTCCGGCGCAATCGCAGGCGGTGGATTGGTGGTCCTGGCGCAATCCAACAACGATACCATCCCCCTGCCGCTCACCGTCGAAGGCGACGCCCCCGAAGGAACGGGCACCACGTTCTGGCAGTTCGTGCTGCCCCTGGACCGCTCGCAGGTGAATCAACCCACAACACAGCCCACAACACAACCGACGACACCATTGACGACACGATTGACGACACAATTGACGACACAAGAAGTGACCAACTGAGAACCGCCCATGCCCGCCGTTATCAAGACCGTCAACCTCACGAAACGCTACGGCAATCTGCTGGCGCTGGCGAACCTGAATCTCGAAATCCAGGAAGGCGATTGCTTCGGCTTCATCGGCCCCAACGGTGCGGGCAAAACCACCACCATCAAAATCCTCGTGGGCCTTGCACGACCCACCAGCGGGTCGGCAAGCATCAGCGGCTGCGACTGCACCCGCGAGACCGCGCGCCTGAAAAAACTCGTCGGATATATGCCCGACACCTTCGGGTCATACGACAACATGCGCGTCCGCGAATACCTCGACTTCTTCGGCGCCGCGTTCGGCATCGCCCGCGCGGACCGGGGCAGACGCATCGACGAAGTCATGGAAATCACCGGCGCGACCTACATGAAGGATCGCTATGTCGAGAGCCTGTCCCATGGCATGAAACAACGCGTGGGCATCGCGCGAACCCTGCTGCACGACCCACATGTCCTTATCCTCGATGAGCCCGCCAACGGCCTGGACCCGCAGGCACGCATCGAGATGCGGCAGATTCTCCTGCGACTTGCCGCCATGGGAAAGACCCTTATCGTCACCAGTCACATCCTCCCGGAACTGGCACGCATCTGTGACACGGTGGCGATTATCACCAAGGGCAAATTGCGAGCGTTCGGCCCGCTTGAACGCATCATGCGGGCGGTCAATCAACGACGAAAAATCGAAGTCGAAGTCACG
>JBBQQZ010000243.1:0-6210 GCA_038215325.1 Tepidisphaerales bacterium
GCCTTGCCCGGTACCGCGGGTGAGGACTTTGACGACGATGAGATCGAGTTCGCGCCGTGGCAGATCGACCCGGCCGATCTTTACCGTCGCGACGTCGCCGATCCGGATGCGCTGGCCGGTGCGCTGGCCTTTGATCATGCCGGCCTTTTCGTCCACGTCCCACCAGTCGTCCAGCAACTGGGTGTAGCGGATGAGGCCTTCGATGAGGTAGGTCTGGAGCTGGATGAAGAGCCCGAAGTTGGTCACGCCCGTGACCACGCCGGTGAACTCTTCGCCGATGTGGTTCTGCATCAGTTCCAGCAGCTTGACCTGGCGCAGTTCGCGCTCGGCGTCCTGGCTGCGGCGCTCGGTGTAGCTGATGTGCTTGCCGACCTGCATGCACTCATCGAGCGTGGGAATGCCTTCCAGATGCGGCTTCTTGCCCTTGGTTTTTCCGATCGGGCCGTTGGTGTGGTCGGCGTCGGTGGCGTCGAAGAAGGCGTCGAGCAGACGATGGATCGTCAGATCGGCGTACCGGCGAATCGGGCTGGTGAAATGGGCGTAGTGCGTGCTTGCCAGCGCGTAGTGGCCGATGTTCTTTGGGGAGTATTCGGCGCGCGTCAGCGACCGCAAGACCGCCAGGTTCACCGCGAATGCTTCGGGCTTGCCCTTCACGCTGGCGAGCAGGGATTGGAGGGCCTTGCGGTCCATGAGGTCGGGCAGTTTGTGCCCGCACGCCGACAGGAAGTGCTTCAGCCGATCCGAGGCCTTGGCTTCGGGCTCGGGGTGGGTTCGACGCAGGAAAGGAACGCCGATGGAATCGAGCAATCGCGCCACGGCCTCGTTAGCTTCGACCATGAACATCTCGATCAGCGTGTGCGTGAACGAAGTGTCTTCCGGCTTGGCGTCAACCACTTTGCCGACGTCGTTGAGAATGAGGTCCGCTTGAGGAAGCGTGAGAACGATCTGCCCTTCGCGATGCCTTCGCGCCTGGATGCGTTTGGCGAGGTCGTTCATGTCGTGCAGCAGATCGAGCACTTCGGGTGCGTAGTCGGATTGCTTTTTGTCCCCGTCCGGGTGCGGGATGACGTCGGCCTGGTCGATCAGCGCCTGGGCTTCTTTGTAGCGAAGGCGATTGGCGCTTTTGATGATCGTGTTGCTGAAGCGCGTGCGGATGGGTTTGGCGTCGCGATCGAAGACGATGAACGCGCTTTTGCACAGGCGCGCCACGCCTTCCATGAGCGAGCAGATGCCGTTGGAGAGCACTTCGGGCAGCATCGGGATAACGTGGCCGGGGAAGTAGGTGCTGTTGCCGCGCTCGTGGGCTTCGATATCCAGCGGCGAGCCGGGCTGCACGAAGTAGCTGACATCGGCGATGTGTACGCCGAGTTCCCAGTCGCCGTCTTGAAGCTGGGTGAGGCTGATGGCGTCGTCGTAGTCTTTGGCGTCGTCGGGGTCGATGGTGCAGACGATCTGGTCGGTCATCGCGTTGTAGCGACGTGGCAGAACATCTTCGAGTCTGAAATCCGCCAGCGCCGCCGATGCCTGGTCTTTGACGGCTTCGGGGAATTCGGTCGGGAGGTTGTGCTGGACGATGACGGTGCGCAGGTCGACGTCTTTTTCGCCTTCGTTGCCCAGCGTCTCGGTGATGACACCCATCGCCGCTTCGTCGCGGGTGGGGAATTCGGTGATCTCGACGACGACCTTCGTCCCCGGCTTAAGATACCGCGTGGCGGCGTCGGGGGTGTAGATCGGTTCGGTGTAGGTGTTGCCGTCCGGGAGCACGAACCACTCGTTGCCCTTGCGTTGCAGGGCACCGACGAAGCGTTTGTTCTTGCGTTCGAGAACTTCGATGATCTTGCCGTTGGCGATGGCTTTGCCGTCGCGGTGCCCGCGCGACAGCACCTTGGCGCGCACGACGTCCCCGGTGATCGCGGCCGGGGCGTTGTTGCCCTCGGGGATGAACAGATCCTCGTGCGAACCCACGTCGGTCGGGATCACAAACCCGAACCCTTTTCGGTTCTGCCGGTACGTCCCGATGATCTCATCGCGCTTCGCGCCCGTGCGCTCGGTGGGCATGACAACGGTGCCCTCGTGCGCGAGCACCACGCGTCCTTCGCCCATCAGATCGCGCAATGCTTGGCGGAACGCGGGATACGCGTCCTCATCCTCCAGGGCGATCGACTTGGCGATCTGCCGAGGCTTCTGAGGACGGTACTGTTCGGAACGCACGTGCTTGAGAATCTCTTCACGAATCGGATCGGCCATACGTCGATCGTACCCGAAGTGCGGCAATTCCGCAGATCGCGCGGCATTGCCGGCAGATAAACGAAGATTTATCCGTCGTTCAGCGGTTCATCATTCTGGCGCTTCTACAGTCTGCACATCAGTCAAGGGCAGAGTAGTGAGGGCCTGCGGCTGAGGAAACGATAATTAAACGGGACGACAAGTTCCGAGCATGATCCATCCCCCCATGCCCTGGCAGGTCCGGTGTTAACGCACCGGGCCTGTCTTTTTTGTCGCACTCAAACGTCTGAAAACGGGATGAATGACGTGAAGTGGATTTAACCGGGGCATTCTGATGCAGACGCCGGTAGATTGATCCGCGATTTGAACGGTCGCCCTGCCTGTAGCGGGGGGCGGCGGAGCATTCGGTAGGAAGGAAATGCTTGTGCATCGTAAAAGCGTCGCGAAAACCGCGCTCGTCTGTCTCGTCCTGGCCATCGTGATCCTGATTTCACTGATGATCTTTGCCGGCGTGTTCGATCGTTTCTTCACCGTCCGGGATGCCGAAGCGGAGAACGTGGTGCCGCAGAAGCAGAAAACGACGATTTTCGGGGATATTCCCGGGAATAATCCGACCGATCCTGCGTTTCAGACCCCGTCCTTCCCGTTCAAGCGGGTCTTCCACGACCCCTGGAGCAGAGTCAGACACGGGTCCTGGACGTCCCGGCTAAACCGGGTCTAGCGGTTCTCGGACCTGCGTCACGGAGCGCAAAGGCGTCTCTTTCTTGACCGTATGTATCGCTGCCCGGTAGAGTTGGGACTTCATGATCGGCGGCGGACGAGGTAGGAACTGGGTTGATGTCGGCCCGGAACACGCCCGCTCGATCCAATATCCGCACGGACGCGCAGCAACACTGACTCATCACCCCTGGAGGATCTTCCATGCCCCCACCCATTCAACAGCAAGGCGGATCGAAGGCCGCGCTCATCACCTGGACGGTTATCACGTCCATCTTGTTTGTCGTCGCGACCGTGCTGGCGATCTTCGCCCACGTCGACCGCAACAAGCTGACGCTCGAGAAAGAGTCGCAGAAGAAGCTGTATGACGACGTGATCGGCGAGGCCGATCTCAACAGCGATCTGAAGACGCGGCTCGTCGAGATCAAGAGCGCCAACCCGACGGCGTTTCCGCCGGACATGAAGCTGATCAATGTGGCGCTGGCGCAGCGCGACAACCTGGTGCGTAAGATCGCCGGTGCCGCCGCGACCGGCGAGGCCGATGCCATCACTTCCGCCGACGCCGCGATTGTGAAGGCCAAAGCCGCCGGTGGCGACAAGCTCGCGATCGACAGCCTGACCGCCGCCATCAACGGCTTGGCGACCGAACTCGGCGCCAAGCAGCAGCAACTCACCGCCGCGGAAGCGGCGCGTGAAGCGGTCAACAAGAAGCTGCAAGGCCTGGAAGCCAATCTCCAGGCCCAGATCAAGGCCAAGGACGAAGACCTGGTCAAGGCCCGCACGTCCGTGTCGACGTCGGAATCGGGCGTCAGCTCGTACCGCGCCGAGAAGGACAAGCAGATCCAGGAACTACAGGCCAAGGCGGACGAAACCGCCAAGCTCGCGCAGGACGATATGAATAAGCTCCAGGCCCAGGGCCAGGAGTTGCAGGTGCAGATCAAGAAGCTGGACCAAGTGATCGCTGGGTTGCAGAACCGTCTGCGTGAACTCCGCCAGCCGGTAGACCAGGTCGTCCGTCAGGCCGACGCCAAAATCATGCGGCTCGCCGGTGACGGCGTGGTCTACATCGACCTAGGTTCGGGCGATCAGGTCACCCCGGGCATGAGCTTTGAAGTGTTCGATCGTCTCGAAGGCATTCCCAAGCCCGGCGACGCGACCACCGACGTGAACCTGCCGATCGGCAAGGCGAGCATCGAGTTGATCAAGGTTTCGCCCGGCAGTTCCGAAGCCCGCATCGTCCGCAAATCGCCGGGCATGACCGTGGTTGAAGGCGACCTGTGCGTGAACATCGTTTACGACAAGGCCACCAAGTACAACTTCCTCGTCTACGGCAACTTCGATCTCGACCGCAACGGACAGGCAACCCCGCAGGACGCGGACGTGATCAAGCGTCTGGTCACCAGTTGGGGCGGCGCGGTCACCGACAAGCTGAACGTCGACGTCGATTTCCTGGTCATGGGCAAGGTTCCGGTCATCCCGGACTACACCGCCGAGGAACTCGACACGCCCGAGAAGGCGTTCGAGCTGAAGCGCAAACAGGAAGAACTCG
The DNA here is from genome assembly GCA_038215325.1 of Tepidisphaerales bacterium. GTDB lineage: Bacteria > Planctomycetota > Phycisphaerae > Tepidisphaerales > Tepidisphaeraceae > BPJO01. The sequence continues at coordinate 4,493 of JBBQQZ010000243.1, forward strand.
CCGCGTACGACGACATTCTCGCCCGGGCGATGGCGTTGAATATCCCGGTGCTGAACCAGAACCGCTTCCTCTACTTCACCGGCTACTACGAGCAGTCCGGCCGATAGTCTGATCGGGATCGGATTTTTCAAATGCGAAGAAGCGAAGGCGCGAAGAAGAAATATCTTCGCCACTTCGCTTCTTCGCGTTTGAGATCGCGTAAGCTTCTCTTATCACACGAGTTATAAGTAGCACGAGTGACCCACGCGCCTGTAGGGACGACGCATGCGCCGCCCGCGAAGGTCGAATGCCCATCGCGGGCGAGGCATGCCTCGTTCCTACACAAGGATAATTAACAGGCGAGCGAAACTCGGTTTGGAGTGCCACACCGTGGCATCCGAATCGGGGCGCGGGTTTCAAGCACGATGCGTATTAAACGCGAAGTGGCGAAGAGACGAAGCACAAAACCAAGTAGCACGGGCGTCTCGCCCGTGAGTTTTTGGGTGCATTCAGGACACGCGCGAGACGCCCGTGCCACTGGTTCTTTTACCCGTCGCTTCTTCGCACCGTCGCGTTTCGTACGAATGGCCGGAGGCGATGCGGGATCGGTTCTTGAAGCTATCCTTCGTTCGACAGAATAAACGCGAAGACATTCGAACCGCAGATTACGCAGATTTCGCAGATTAAGAAAAATACCCTGAAATCCAATCTGCGAGATCGGCGTCATCTGCGGTTGTCTGGTCTTCATTCGGGTCGATTCGTGAAGATTCGTGGATAAAAATCAGAGTTCATCGACCGACTGATACCGATACATCGCGCGATAAATCCCCGTGATGGTTTCCGGTTTCGCCACTTGCGGGCGGTATTTTTCGTTGCGGGGTTGGAGACGGATGACCGGTTCGTTGGCTTCGTTTTGTTCGAAGAAGACGCGTTTGAAGGTGGTTTGCCCGTCGTCGAAGCGGACGAAGCAGTCGTCGCCGTGGCGGGTGTGGGCGGCGGGGGAGAAGATGACGATGTCGCCTTCGTTGTACTTGGGCTTCATGCTGTCGCCATGCACGCGGGCGGCGAAGGCGTCGGTATCGGCGACGTCCGGGCAGCCGACAAAATCGTCGGCCACCCCGCGCGGGTAAGACAGGTCCGTGAAATCCTTCGGATACCCCGCCGACACGCGATTGACGATCGGCACGGCGTTCATCCGCACGCTCTCGACGTTCCCCGCCGTCTGCTCCGCCAGTTGATGCAGCACGCCGGAGAGATACGCATGGTCCAAATCGAGGGGCAAGTGCTTGGGGGCAAGGGGCGAGCCGGTCGAAGTGGCCGCTCGGGAGGGGGCGCCAACCGATTCCAAGTGGGTGTCTTTTTCTTGCGCCTTGCCCCGGATTACTTGCCCCTCGATTCGCCCTTCCTCATCTTTCCTCGCCAAATTCGCCAGCATCGCCCGGATATCCCGCGGCGTGCGGATCAGGTGCGCCTGGCCGACAAGTTCACCGGCCGTAAAACCTAGCGACTGCTCCAGCCGGCGCAATTTCTCATCGCTGGGCGGATTCGCAACCCGACCCGTCTCGATCAGCGACAGGTACGGCTTGGAAATGCTCGTCCTGCCCGCCAATTCATCCAGCGTCAGCCCCAACCGCCGACGCGCCCGACGAATCTTCTGGCCCAATGGTTCCATGACAGTCCTTCACCTGACAGAGTCCTACCAGATGGGTTTGAGCGACGCAATACAATTATCTTACAAA
>JBBQQZ010000244.1:0-6204 GCA_038215325.1 Tepidisphaerales bacterium
GCCGCCCGTACACGAGTTCGGTACTGACTGAACGCGGGAAAGGTGCAGATGATTGACGGCGGAGTAATGTCGACCTATCCCGCTCCGTATTCCTTGGACTGGGGTTGGCGATTCGCGATTGCGTGGTTGATGGAAATGCCGCCTGCGGTAAAGTGCGTTCCAATGATCGAGACGAACCCCTCACCGTCGGACGACCTGTTGCGGTTTGCCGCAGGAAACCGATTCGGAACGGTTCTGGCCGATCCACCCTGGCAGTTTCAGAATCGTACAGGCAAGGTCGCGCCAGAGCATCGCCGACTTTCCCGGTATGGAACGATGCGACTAGATGAGATTGTTGCGCTGCCAGTCGCGCGCGTTGCAGCGCCGACCGCACACCTTTATCTGTGGGTGCCCAACGCCTTGCTCCCGGAAGGGCTGACCGTATTGGCTGCGTGGGGATTCCGCTATAAGAGCAACATCGTCTGGCACAAATTGCGCAAGGACGGCGGATCGGACGGGCGCGGTGTCGGGTTCTATTTCCGGAACGTGACTGAGTTGCTTCTGTTCGGGGTCCGCGGGCCAAACGCCCGCACTCTTGCACCGGGCCGCACGCAGGTTAACTACGTTGGGACGCGAAAACGTGAACACAGCCGCAAGCCCGACGAGCAGTACCGGATCATAGAAGGTTGCAGCATGGGTCCGAGGTTGGAGCTTTTTGCTCGCGGTACGCGCCCTGGCTGGGCGTCGTGGGGAAACCAAGCCGACGAGACCTATTCGCCAACGTGGAGCACCTACTCGAATCATTCTCAGTCAGATCGCGAGTTCCCGCTTCTTGCGGCTACTCGTTAACGACGATTGAGGCGGGCAAGCCGATGAGGAGCAGTGGACACGGATTTCCTGCCCCTCGTTGAATGCGACTCTCAAGCTTCTTCCAGTGTGTAGTTGCCTCGCCGAACTTGTCCGCGAAGAACTGCTGCATCCATGCCATCGCGAATTCGGTCCCTGCAGCCAACCGCTGCTCGATCATCTGTCGCTGGCGTCGGGTGGAAAGCAGGTCGAATTGATCCAGCCCCTCGAAGCTAGTTACGCAGCGGCTTCGTGCAAAGGTGAGAAGGAGTTCGGGTAACGTGGCATGGAGCGTCGATCCGCGGGTAACAATTGCACCGGCACTGATCCCGCCATCGGCGTGTAGACGTTTGAAGTTGTCTAAATCGCGGTCATAGAACGGGTCTTTGTTGTTCCACTCAATTTCCATCGCGATCGTGCCGGGGTCGAATGCCTTCACATGATCGACCTCGTGGCTGGTCGCCTGCGTCTCAACGTTGTCGATGAACTTTCGGATGACAAACTCGCGTTTGACCCACCCCTTGTCCGAGAAGGAATCGCGCAGCCGTTGGGTGAAAGTTGTCACACCCCCGCCGCCTCTAACGATCTCTTCAATCCTTATTCGAAATGGTATTAGGCACTCCGCGATCTCGCTGACAGCCTCGCGAAAATCCGTCATTAAAATGGCCCCGGCGTGGGAGGTGACAAGCACATCAAAGCCTGCGGCGCGCAGTCGGTCGAGCGGCGATTCGGAATTCTTTGCCATCGGGCAATATCGTATGGATGAATCCGCCAAGATCCAGCCTAGGCACCGTGACGAGTTCGTATGGGTGTGGCGGTCGCTTCAGGGCTTGTTGAGGGATTCGTCGTGGTCGAGGAAGTCGACCGTGGAGGTGGAGACGTCCCGGCCGAGGTGGGTGTTGTTCTAGTGTGGGATTTTGGCGTACCGCCGAGACGGTACACATGAGAGAGGGTTGCGCTGAGGGTCTTCCGACGACACGGCGAAGGGCCTGATTTCTGACGCTCGGCCCTCACCCTAACCCTCTCCCGCGGGTACGCGGGAGAGGGGGCGGATGGATATGCGTTCGCACACCATGCCGGAACGCGGCGGATCGACTAGGATGGGGGTATGATTCAGCGGCGAAAGACACGTCAGATTGTGGTTGGGGACGACCGGGTGGGCCGGGTGCGGGTGGGTGGGGATGCGCCGGTGAGCGTGCAGACGATGACGGCGGGGTATACGTGGGAGATTGATAAGTGCGTGGCGGAGATCCACAAGCTGGCGGCCGCGGGGGCGGATATGGTGCGGGTGGCGGTGCCGGAGAAGAAGGACACCGATGCGCTCAAGGCGATCCTGCCGCAGATCTCCGTGCCGATCGTCGCGGATGTGCATTTTCACTTCCAGCGGGCGCTTGAAGCACTGGATGCGGGCGTACACAAGATCCGCCTGAACCCGGGCAACATCAATGACCGCGCGCAGGTGGAAAAGGTGATCGACGCGTGCAAAGAACGCTCGATCCCGATCCGCGTGGGTGTGAACGAAGGTTCGATCATCGAGCGCAAAGACAAACAGCTGCGCATGAAGGAACTCGGCGGCGTGTTCGGCGAAAACAAGCACGGCCACTTCCTCGCCATCATGGTCGCCAAGCTCGAAGAGTATCTCGACATCTTCTACGAGCGCAACTTCTACGACATCGCCATCAGCGCCAAATCGATCGACCCGATGCTGGTGGTGTCGGCGTACGAAGAGATCAGCAAGCGTTTCGATCACCCGCTGCACCTGGGCGTGACGCACGCGGGACCGAAGGAGACCGGCACGATCCGCTCGATCGCGCCCCTGGCGCACCTGCTGTGCAGCGGCATCGGCGACACCATCCGCATCAGCTACGCCAACGATCCGATCTACGAAGTGCAGGACGGATTAGAACTGCTCTATTGTCTGAACCTGCGTGTGCGCAAGGGTGCCGAGTTGATCGCCTGCCCCACCTGCGGACGGATCCAGGTGGATCTGTTCAAACTGGTGCAGGACGTGCGGAAGAAATTGGACGCGGAAATCGATTTGCCGATCAAGGTGGCGGTGATGGGTTGCGTGGTGAACGGGCCTGGCGAGGCCGAAGGCGCGGATGTGGCGATCTTCGCCGGCGACCGCCGCGGGATCATCTACGTGCAAGGCGAGAAGGTCGCCAACGTTCCCGAAGAACAAATCCTCGAACGCCTGCTCGAAGAGTGCCGGCTGTTTCAACACAAAGTGCGGATCGGCGAAGCCCGATTGGGCGAAAAGAAAGTCGATATCCTCCCCCCCGACCCGATCGGCGAACTGGGCAGCGGATGGGAGAAGATTCAGAGGGAAAAAAGCGGCGTGACGCTGCCCGTGGTGAAGTAACGCAAGCTGCGCGCCAAGACGGTTCGCCTGGCTTCCCAATCGGCCAGGCCCCCGCCGCTTACCGAAAACAAACGCGGCTGGTGTAGCCCGCGTTTGCGTCGGATGAGTCGATAGCTTCAGAAGCCCGTGTGTCGTATCTTGTGAGCCTATGTCCATTCGAGTCGGAATCGTCGGTATCGCTGGTTACGGCGGCGGTGAAGCGCTTCGATACATCGCGCAGCACCCGGAGTTTGAGCTCGTCTACGCGGCGGGTGAATCGACGGCGGGGTCGCGCGTCGGCGACCGCTATCCCGGCGTGCCTGACGACATCGGCAACCTCATCATCGACAAGTTCGACCCGCGGGCGATCAACAACGTCGACGTGTTGTTCGCCTCGCTCCCCACCGGCGCTTCGAGAGAGCCGCTGGCGGAGGTGGGCAACTCGGTGAAGATCATCGACATCGGCGGCGACCATCGCTACGTCGACGGCTGGACCTACGGCCTCGCGGACGTGTGGCCGGAGCAGATGAAGGGCAAGACCCGCATCGCCAACCCCGGCTGCTACCCCGCCGCCACGCTCACGGCGCTGGCGCCGCTGCTGACCAACAAGCTGATCGAGCCGGGGAACATCATCGTCGACGCCAAGACCGGCGTCTCCGGTGCCGGCCGTGGGGGTGGCGACAGCAAATTCACGTACGCCGAGTGCAACGAAGATCTGGCTGCGTACGGACTACTGAAGCACGTCCACATGCCCGAAATTGCCGCCACGATCGATCTACTCTCCGGCGGCACGAGCGGTCAGGCCGCCGCGGGGCTGGTCTTCACGCCCCACCTGATCCCCATGACCCGAGGCATTCTCGCCACCATCTACGCCCGCGGCACCGCGACCACCGACCAATGCCTGGCCGCGGCGCGGGAGTTCTATAAGGGTCGTAAGTTCGTCCGCGTCACCGACAAAAGCCCGCACACGAAATGGGCTAGCGGATCGAACCTCGCGTTCGTCTCATATGCCTGCGACCCGGCGCGGAATCTGGTGATCGCATTGTGTGCGATCGACAACCTCGGCAAAGGCGCCGCCGGGCAGGCGATTCAGAACGCGAACCTGATTTGCGGGCTGGATGAAGCTGCGGGGCTGGGGTGTACGTCGCTGTGGCCGTAATCAAGCCCGGCCCTGCGGGCCAGCCGCTACGCGGGCGTTTTATGCGTGTCGTAGGGTGAGGTGGATGATCTCGCACGGCACGTTTAGGCGGAGCGGGAACCAGTTGCCGATTCCGTTGGAGACGACGATGGTGCTATCGTTGCGTCGGTAGGCGCCGGACCAGTAGCGGTACATGAGCGGGCCGAAGCCGAGGTCGCCGAAGAGGCGGATTTGCCCGCCGTGCGTATGGCCGCAGAGCGTCAACGGAATCCCCGCATTGGCGGCGGCGTCGAAGCAGTGTGGGTGGTGGGCCAGCAGGATTGTGAATGCGTTATTGTCGCGCAGCGGGAGCAGGCGGTTGACCGATTTGTTCAACCCGTCGTCCGTGCGCCCGCCCCAGCGGGGCGCCATGATCTGCACGTTTTGCCCTTTAATCCGGAGCGTCGGCGCGGCATCCAGCAGCATGCCGACATCCGCCCGGCGGGTGTCGCGCTCGAAGATGAAGGGCTTATCGATGAGGTCATGGTTGCCCTGGCAGCTATACGCCCCGTATCGGCCGCGGAAGGCGCGGAGCATTTCGATACCGTCGGGCAAATCCTTCAGCGAATGATTGATCAGGTCGCCGGCGTGCAGGACGAGATCGGCGTCGAGTTCGTTGGTGCGCTGGATGATGGCTTTGAACTTGGCATCGGACATGAACGAGCCGATGTGCGGGTCGGCCACGTGCGCGATGGTCAGCCCATCGAGCGCGGGGGGCAGATTCGGGATCGGCAGATCAATTTTGCGGACGCGGAAGTCATCGCGATCGATCGCCGCCTGCCCGGTCATCGCCAGCGTCACCACCGGCGGAGCGATGATCATCGCCTGTGCAAGGAACGCGCGGCGTGACGAAATCGGCGACTGCTCCGGCAAGGGCTCAATCCTCGGCGGCAGGATCACGCGCCGCACCGCCGACGCGATCCGCCCGGCCAACGAAGGCAGGAACACCAGCGGGAGCAGCAGGAAATGCCAGATAAAGACCATCTTCACCGCCCACTCCGGCATGATCATCGCTTCCATGCGGATGATGCGGGCGGCGAGCAGCAAAATCAGCCCGATCAGCGTCAGCGACATGAAAATGCCGATCGCGACGCGCCAGCGTTTCGACAGCCCCGCCTTGCGCGCCGCGCGATCCGCGTACCACCACCACCACGCGTCGGCGGCGAGCATCAAACCAATGATGGACAAGACAAACCACATGCCGTTGAACTTTCCTTATCGTCCGCGATGATAGGCCATCACGATGATCCGTTCGACCCCCCGCCTCTTTCTTCTCGCATTGATCAGCCTTGCCCTGATCAGTTCCGGCTGCGTCGAACGCAAGCTCACGGTCACGAGCGATCCGCCGAACGCATTGGTCTACCTGAATGGGAAGGAAGCCGGCCGCACGCCGATCGAGCAGGATTTCCTCTGGTACGGCAACTATGACGTGCAGGTGCGCGCCCCCGGCTACGATACGCTGAAAACCCAATCGAAGGTGACGGCCCCGTGGTGGCAGTGGGTTCCGATCGACCTGCTGGCCGAGTTCATGCCCTGGCACCCCACCGACCGCCAAACCCTCCACTACACCCTCACCCCCGCCGCCCCCATCGACACGCCGGCCGAGGTATTGATCGACCGGGCGACGGAGATGAAAGGGAAAGTGGAATCGTCGGCGGTGAGGTAGGGTGGGGCTCATCCGCACAGATTCCTGATCGTGGGGATGAATGCCACTCTACCCATGCGTATCTCCGAACTTTTCTACTCCATCCAGGGCGAAGGCAAGCTGATCGGCGTGCCGTCGGTGTTTGTGCGCGCCAGTGGGTGCAACCTGCGGTGCGTGTGGTGCGATACGCCGTACGCGTCGTGGGAGCCGGAGGGG
>JBBQQZ010000245.1:0-6145 GCA_038215325.1 Tepidisphaerales bacterium
CTGCCGCCCTTTCATCCTTCATCCTTCTGACTTCATCCTTCCTCGTCCGGCCCATAACCCTTGCGTCCCTGCGACAGTCCGCCCCGCCCAACAATCTGGCGCTCCCCGCCCGCGAATCGCGTATCGCCTGCTAAAGGCTGAGCAGTTCGGCGGAAGCGCTTATCTTGGTGGCAGAGGGGCGGAAGGGGCGCTGAGGGCGGTGCTGTGGAAACACGACCTTGAAATCCAGCAGGGAAAGAAATCACTCGATACCGGCCACGACCTGCGCGCCCTGCTCGCCAACGTTCGTAATCTGGGACTTCTTCGGGCTGGTGGGCGTGACGATGCGTTCACCACTGCGGTGCAGCACGTCGCGCGGTTGTGGTACAATAACATGCGGTTCGCTTCGACGGAGGCCGTTGAAAAGAAATGGCTCAAGCTGGGAGAGCTCCGTAACACACGCACGTTCAAGCAGGCGGCAACCGAGTTCTATGATGCTTGCGCGGTGGTCATTAAACGATGTGAGGCTTTATGTCACAAGTAACCGTTAGCGACATCGAAACCCTTCTGACTGATAAATTGAAACTGCATGAGCCTCTGTTCAAACTCGAGCCTGCGGGTGCAAAAGTCAGCGGCTCTGTAATTTCATCTACCTTTCGCGGCCTGACCGATTCCGATAGGCAGCGACGACTCTGGGACGTGCTAGACGCGGAGTACGGCGCAGAATCCGTTCATCGCGTCGGCTCGCTACTCGCCTTCACGCCCGACGAGTGGAACATCGATGACGATTGAACTCGCGTCGGCATCCCGAACAAGGCGCGGGCCCGCGACATGGGCGTGGACGGCAGAATCTTCCCCGTCGGCACGAAGCCAGCCGAAGGCGGCTTGTTTGGCGACGACTGGTTCCCGATTCAGGTCAAGCAGATGGACAAAGTCGGCAGACCCGACATCGACGCCTTCCAAGCCGTCATGGAACGCGAGGGTCACAGACCCGCGGCGAAGGTGGCAGACAACGCGGGTTCTTCGTATCGTTCGGCTATAGCCCAGACGCCCACGATGAATGCGCGGCGTTCCACAGAAGAACGGGCAGACTCATCAAACTCCTGACCGTTCAGGAGATTTTGGATGAGGAGCATGTGCAGAAGATGTAAGCCACTCAGAAATTGAACTGCAACAGCACCGTTACCAAAAGTTCCGGCCCGCCACGGTCTATGTCACGGATCGTGCGACCCACCGCGGCTTGGAATTGAACATGCTCGTTAAACGTCTAGACCGCTCCCACTTGCACGACGCCTGAATAGTCGCCGACAACACCGAACACATTTGACCCGTTCAACTCGACCCCGACATTCCAGTGATCGGTCAACTGATACTGCGCCGCCACCCCATAGATGAATTGGTCGTCGCCGCCATCGCTCAGCGCCCACTGGTAGCCGAGTTCCCCATAGACGTAGAGCTTGTCGAACGTCTTGCCGATTTGGAACGGCAGCCGGGCGCGCCACACGCCGTCGCCAATGCCCCGGCTCTCGCTGGCGGTGGGGAAGGTGATATTCGGTGCCATCGACAGCGCGGGAATCCAAGTGCCGGGCTTCTCATCTAGAAAACGGTACTTGAATTTGAAATCCGTATCCGCAAGCCCGGTGTGCGATTCTTTGTCCTTCGAAAAGATCGTCTTTTCCGCCAGCGTCAAATTCAGTTTGAAGTTCGGGACAATGGTGTAATTCAAATCCAATATCGGCGCGCCGGCGCGAAGCGGTGGGTGACGCCGATGAAGGACGATCCGTGGTGCGTCGGGTTCTTCGTTGACAACAAAATGCCTTGGGGCGGGACGACCCAACTGGCGATCGAATCGCTCCGTGGCGAAAAGGACCAGCCGGCCAAGATCGCGATGATCGCGTGGCTGAAGGAGCGCTACCCGACGATCGACGCGCTCAACCATGCGTGGGGCACGAAGTTTGCGTTGTATGGCGATCTGCCTGTCGATCCGAAGTACAAAGCGCCGGTCACCGAAGCCGCCACGCGTGACGTGACGGACTTCACCCAACTCGCCGCCGAGACGTATTACAAGACGGTTCGCGACGCGATCAAGGCCGCGATCCGCATGTGCGTTGCCGGTGGACGAAGCGGCGTCGCTGGCGACAATGGGGGCAGGAGCCTCATCATGATTAAGCGACTCGCCCACGTCTGTATCGGCTGCACGGATCTCGCCGCGGTCGAGCGGCTGTATTGCCAGGGGCTTGGGTTCACCAAGCGGTTCGATTTCACCAAGGCCGGCAAGGTCGTTGGGTTTTATCTGGAGATCGGCGAGGGGACGTTCCTGGAGGTGTTCCACGCGGACGAGGTGCCGTTGTACGGCAGTCCGATCCGGCACATCTGCCTGGAGACCGACGACCTCGACGCCGTCGCGACCCGCGTCGCCGACCTCGGGTACGAAGTGAGCGAGCGGAAGCTTGGCGCAGACCAAACGTGGCAGGTCTGGATCCGCAATGCGCCGGACGGCGTGGCGATCGAGGTCCAGCAATACACGCCCGAAAGCTGCCAGTTCACCGGGCAGGCGTGCGTGGTGAACTGGTAGCAACGGAAGGCACTCAGGCGGCGATCGCCACGCGTTCCAGTAGGATGTCGTAGCCGTCGATCGAGCGAAGGTAGTCGACCAGTTCGGCAATCGCGGTATCGATCGCCTCGCCGGTTGCGTCGTCCTTGATCAGCTTTTCTGCGACGCGCGATAAGGCAGTGATCTGCGGGAATCCGAAACCCCCGCCGGCACCTTTCAGTTGGTGAAGCAGTTGTCTGGCGCTCTCAACGTCTCCCGAGGCCACCGCGGCAAGGATATCGGTTGCGCGACTGGGCAGCCGCGTGACGAAGTCCTGCACGACCTTCCGCATTGATAGATTCCCAGCCCTCGTTCTCGGCGCCCGCGCGGATGCTGCCCTGGCACCGGCGAGATGGCCCTTCAGCGCCTGGATCAGCGTGGCTTCCTCGATCGGCTTGGTCAGGTAGTCGGTGCAGCCGGCGTTGAGGCACTTCTCGCGGTCGTCGGACAGCGCATGCGCGGTCAGCGCGACGATCGGCAACGTCACGCCGCGCAGGCGCAGTTCCTTCGCGGCGGTGTAGCCGTCCATCTCGGGCATCTGCATGTCCATCAGGATCAGGTCGAAGTGCTCCGCCAGAGCTTTGCGCAGTGCGACCGCGCCGTTCTCCGCGATCACGACCTGTAGACCCGCGCCGCGAAGAAAAATGCTGATCAATTGCTGGTTGTCATACCCATCCTCCGCCAGCAGCACCCGGCCGCGGAGGGGTTCGGGGTTGACGGGGGGCTGGACGTCGTCCGGAGTCGACAGAATCGCCTCGGTCGCCGCTGATATCATCTCCCGCTCGTCCACCACGCCTCCGTCGATCACGAGGCTGAACACGCTTCCCACGCCGGGCATCGAGCGTACGTACACGTCACCGCCGAGCATGTGCGCGAATCGTTTGCTGATCGCCAGACCCAGGCCCGAGCCGCCGTACTTTCGGGTCATTGACTCATCCGCCTGGACGAATGGCTGGAACAGCCTCTCGATCTGCTCTTGATCCAGTCCGATGCCCGTGTCCTTCACGTCGAATTCCAGGCGTGTTGCGGCGTCTGCCCGATTGCATCGCACCGTGAGCGTGATGCCGCCTTGTTTCGTAAACTTGATCGCGTTTCCGATCAGGTTCACGAGCACCTGTCGAACCCGCAGCGGATCGGTCGTCACGTGCCGCGGCACCGGGCCGTCGAAATCGACGTTGAACTGAAGCCCCTTCGCGATCGCCCGCGGCCGCAGCATCGATGAGGCCTCGCCGACGAGTTGCAGAAAATCTGCTCTGACCGGTGAAACCGACATCTTGCCAGCCTCGATGCGGGAGATATCCAGGACGTCGTTAATCAGCTCCATCAGGTGCCGCGCGTTCCGGCGGATGACCTGGAGGCAGTTCAGGTTGTCGGAGACCGTGTGTTTCGGTTTCAGCAGCAGATCGGCGTATCCGACGATCGCATTCATGGGGGTGCGAATCTCGTGACTCATGTTCGCGAGGAAGGCCGTCTTGGCACGGCTTGACTCTTCCGCGCGTTCCTTCTCGATTCCGAGCTGCGTGTTGGTATTCAGTAGTTCCGACGTGCGTTGCTCGACCTGCCGCTCGAGCGTGTCGCGATGATCCTGTAGCAATGCATCGCGCCGCTCGATCTGTTCGAGCATGTCGTTGAAGCATTCGACCAGGGCACCCGTTTCGTCCTCCGAATGCTGGGTCGCCCGGTGGGTGTAGTTGTGCTGCGCGGTAACGTTTCTCGCCACCTTTGCCAGGTCCAGGAGCGGCGTCGTGATGCACCGCTGCATGCGGAGGCTGATCAGCATGCCGACCGTCAGTGAGCAGAGCAGGCCGATCACTGTAATGCCCGCCTGAAGGAGCATCCGCTGCATCACTTCACTATAGTTCTGAAGGACGTTGATGGACCCGATCTGGACGCCGTCCAGACGGATCGGCAAGTGTACGTGGAGCCCGTCGCGGCCGAAATGGTGCTCTCGTTCGACGGCAACGTCGGTGTCGAGGGTGCCCGGTTCGTGGCCGCGTCGCGACCAAATGGCAAGCGTCTCTCCTCGCATGTTGGTGATGATGGATTCGACGACCGACGACTCGGTCGCGATGGCCGTCAGCACCTCGCGCGCGGCGTCAGCGTCATCGAACTTCACCGCGGCGGTGGAGTTGATGGCGATGACGTCCGCCAGTGCGGTAAGCTTGTCGATCATGTGTGCCCGCTGGCGGACCGCATCGAACAGCGCGAAGGTGATGCTCGCCGTCAGTAGCGCGGTCACGCTTGCGAGCGTGACGACGGCGGTCAGCTTCTTCGAGATGGGCCAGTTGTTCCAAGAACGCAGCATTCTCTCACCGTCTTTCGTCGTAAATTTTGGCCAGTCGCAACAACTTCGAACTCAGTCGCAACCGCGCCCGATCCGCGGATCGTGGGTGGATCTCGAAACGCATTTTGCGGTCTTCCATGAACAGTCGGATTATCCCGCCTTCGGGCATGAACTGCGGGCAGTCGCTCACCGTCAGCACGGCGTGCTCGAACGACGTCGTTACGTACTCGTTCGTCCGCGCCGGGTGTTCGGCCAGGTACAGCACGTGTACCAATGTGATCGCTGCCGGGTCATCAATGGAGATGACCTCAACGTCTCGCCCGTTCACTTTCTTCGCCGCCGCAACGCGCTGAAGGATCGCGACCATGTCGGCGGATCCGACAACGCCGAGCCGAACCGGTGTCGCGTTGGTCGGCAGCTTCGCGTCAGGCCATTCGCAGAACTGCGCGAAGTTCAGGACGAACGCGGCTTTCAGCTCCGCAGGGTCCACCTGCTTCGTCTGCGCCATGCCTGTGCCGGCCAAAAAGGCCAGCCCCAGGGCAGCGATGAGATTGAGATTACGACGGAACATTTGGTACTTCCCGGGATACGACTTAGAACCGGAACGTGACCTGGCCGAAGATCGTTCTTGGCACTTCTGACGCGACGTAAGATAAAAACGACTCCTGCTCAGCGCCACGGTCGTCGAGCAGGTTCTGGACACCAATCATGACTTCGGTGTGTTCGTTCGGCCGCCAGTTCACGTTCATGTCAACGCGCATCTGGCTCGGGGATCCGGTCGAGTCGACGGATTCCTGGTAGAACGCCAGGACGTTGAACGAGACGTCGCGGGTAACGTCGTAGTACGATCGTGCTTGCGCCATGAAGTCGGGGTACGAGCTGGCGTTGACATCCAATTGGCCGGATACGCTTCCAATCAGTTTCCACTGGCTTGTGACCTGCCAGGCGACTTCCACGTCCGCGCCGGCAATGTCGGCGTCGATGCTGTTCTCAGTGACGTAAGGGATATCCAGGTGAGGCACCGGCGATGCCGACCCCGACGCCAGTTCCGGCCGCGGAGTCTCAATCCAGACGCCACGGTATTGATGGAGATAGCTCGTGAAATCAACGGAAAATGACGGCTGGACGTAGCGATAGCCGAGCTCCCACGCCAGCAGGTGCGAGGAGTCAATGTTGTCGTTGCCGTAGCCGATCGCCTGCACCAACGCGCCATCCGGTGCCGGCACGACCGCGAGAGGAAGGATGATATCCTTCTCGACGCGGTTCGGCGTCTTGGCGGCGTAGGACAC
>JBBQQZ010000246.1:0-6120 GCA_038215325.1 Tepidisphaerales bacterium
GGTGGGCTTAAGCGTCACGTTGTCGGCCTGAGCGCTGATTAGCGGCGCAAAGCCCCCTTCGGCTTGGGGCGCGAGCTTCTCAGCGCTCGCCTGACACGCAGTCATGGCGAGCAGGAGTGCCGCCATCCGAATCGATCGAGAGAAACGTTTCATGCAAACCTCATGGGTAAGGGCTCGACATCTCGTCTGAGGCGTCGGCCGTGAAATGTTAAACCGGTTGGCGTCCTGGCGTAACCTCCGACGTTACGCCAAGTATGATAGCGGGAATGCGGCGTTACAAATGTCATATTGCGTATATTTTCTGCTGAAATACGACAAACGTCTGATACTTTTGATGAGGCCCCTCTGAACCAGCGTAGAGACTGCACGAATTGTCATTCTGAGATACTCCGAAAGATCTGGTCGGCAGCCCCTTGTCGCGCACGCGTCCCGATCGATCTTCCGCCTTGATGCGCACGTGTTTGCTCGCGCGGCGGAGCTTCACTCATGCGGTTGCTTGTCGCCGCCGAAGCGGGGGCGGGGTCGTTGAAGGCGCGGGGTGGGGACTCATCACGCTAGTCCTTCGGGGAGATTGTTGAGGTTGTCCGCGCCCCCTGCGCGGACGATGTACATGTCTTCGATGCGCACCCCGCCGACGCGGTTGCAGTAGACGGCCGGTTCGATGGTGACGCAGTCGCCGGGGAGGAGTTCGACGCCGTTGAAATCCAGCAGCGGCGGTTCCTTCAGATCAAGCCCGATGCCGTGCCCGGTGCCGTGGGGGAGGAAGATCAGATCGTCCGGCGCTCCAGATGGCGGGAAGCCGATGTGGACGCCGTGACGTTTCAAGACATCGACGGTCGCGCGGTGGACGGCGTCGCCGGTCGTTCCCGCGTGCGTTGCCCGCTCGGCGACTTGTTTTGCTTCGACGACCATCGTGTGCATGCGGGCGACGATCTCGGGGACCTGCCCGTGAACGACCATGCGCGTGCAATCGCCGTGGTAGAGGGTTTGCTTGTCCTGCGGGAAGACGTCGATGATGACGGGCTGGCCGGTGCGGATTTCGCCTTCGCCGGGGTGGTGGCAATCGGCACCGATCGGTCCGCCGGCGACGATGGAGTCTTCGTTGGTGAAGCCCAGGTCCATCAGGTGCAGATCGATCCACCGGCGGACGACGTCGGAGGTGAGCGTTTGGCCGTCGCGCTCGAGCACCCCATCGGGGCGCGCGTTGGCGCGGGCGATCCGTTCGCAGGCCATGCGGATCGCGGATTCGGTCGCCTGCTGGGCGTGTTCTAGACTCGCGACTTCCTGCTGGTCTTTCTGGCGACGCTCGACCACGCCTAAATCGGCGTCCAATTCAATTTCGATGCCCGCCTCGCGCGCCAGCGACACGTAGAGCAGCGGCAGCGACCGATCCCCCACCGCCCGACCGACCGCGTGACGCCGCAGGCACTCGACCGCCGCCTGCGCGGTGGCGATCTCGCGGTCGCCGCTCAGCCCGCCGGGCGGGGTGAAATCCTTGGGGACGTAGCAGCGATCCGCCCGGGCGATGTTGCGGGCGCGCTGGAGTTCGACATCGCGGATGATCAGAATCGACTTCGCCGGCGGACCCGCAAAATCAATGCAGACGGCAGGATCATGGGCGGCGAATCGGATGCGGTGGAAGACCGATTTCGAGATCGACGGCACGCCGGCGCGGAGGGTGACGCGTTGGGACATAGGTTCGTCATCTTAGCCGATCCTTGCCGCGCGGTCGTTCGGATGGTCCGTAGCCGCAACGCTACGCGCTGCGCGCCTTAAGATGAGCAAGTTGATGGTGAATCGGGGGACGCGCAATGCGTAGCATCGCGGCTACCGTCTCGCGGTGCTGCCGCGTCAGGAAGACGCGCAATCCGTAGCATTGCGGCTACCGTCTCGCGGGTGCTACCGCGTCAGGAAGACGCGCAATGCGTAGCATTGCGGCTAATGTCTCGCGGTGGAAGGCATGACAGTCGGAGTGCGCGCGATCGCGAGCGTTCCACGGCTTGGGGCACCAAGCCGTGGCACCGGAATCCTATGGAGGATCAGCGGGTCAGCTTGGTGAGCAGGTCGTTGAGTTCGTCGCGTTCCGGGTCGTTCGGATTGGCGCGGAGGTATTCGCCGAGCCACTTGCTGGCGGGCTTGGGCATGTCGATGCGCGCCAAAACCAGCGCCAGATCGCGCTTCAACTGCGACTGCTTCGGCCAGAGCAGCATTTGCAGTTCGAGCATGGCGGCGACGTCGGTCCACTGCTGGTTGGTCGTGAAAATGTGCAGCAGGTTCTGGATCATGCGGCTGAGCCACATGCGGTGCGTCACCGGTTTGAGCATTTCATCCGACCACTCGACGGTATCGGAAAAGATGCTCTCGACACGCTGGCGGCATTCGCGATCTGTCAGCGTTCGGCCGGCGGCGAAGGCGTCGACGTACATGATGCCGGTGTCGGTCTGGACCGCCGCGATGAAATGGCCGGGCAGGCCCACGCCCTGCACCGTTAGACCGAGCTTCTGGGCGACCACTTTATAGACCAGCGACAGCGAAATCGGCAGCCCGCGACGCGCTGCGACGACTTCGGGCAGATAGCTGTTGGCGGGCGAGTAGTAATCTTCGGAGTTGCCGGCGTAGCCGAGTTCATCGAAGAGATAGTGATGCAGATGGGCGAGCATCGCCTGTTGCTGCTCGCCGCGGACGCGGGAGCGGATTTTCTTAGCGTAGCCGTTGAGTTCGCGCTCGATGTCGGCCGGGACGACGTCCTCGAGCTGGTGCATCGCGATCGCGATCGACGCGCGAAGCAGGCCCTGCGTCGATTCGACGTCGTGCGTCTGCTTCGCAAACAACTCATAGGCCGTCGTGGTGCAGCATATTGGAAGCGATGGTTTCATACCCATCTCCTGGCGGAGCGACTCGTCTGTCCGATTGAGTTATCGGCAGAACCACGCGTCCAAGCTTGAGATTATCTGACCCACGCGCGGCAGAAAGTCGTCAGGCGACCGGCGCGCAGGCGATTTCGTGCCGGTACGCGCGGTGGATGAAGCGGGCAAGGTTCTCCAGTTCGGCGCGCTTTAACCGCCCGACAGAGCCCGCAGGATCAAGTTCGATCCGCCTGGCGGCGCTGCGAACGCTGCTGAGGGTGAGCCCGAGCTTGGCGGCGACGTGCGTCAGGACGTCTTCGAGCGATTTCCGGGGTGCCAAGTGCTGGCGCGCGGAAAGCTCGACTAGGATGTCCGCCGGGTCGATCGTTTTCAGGCGGCGGAGAATCGTACGGTTCATTTTCAACTCCCTCATGTCTTTCAAGGTAACTGTATGCAGTTGACGGGCTTTTGTGATAGCCGATTTTTCTGAAACCACGGTGTCGCCATGAAATCGATGAATATCGATGTTTCCACATTCATTCTGGGGGTATTGGTGGCATCCGTTGCGGTGCGCGCCGAGTCATTGACGATCCGCACGGGCGAAATCGACGCGGTTTCCGCGCGCTCCATCGCGGCGGGGACCAAGACGGAGGCGCAGGGGACGGTCGAGAAGGGCCAGATCGTCTTCCCAAAGCTGCTCGCAGGCGAGCGGTACGATATCGCGATCACGACGCGCGCCGGCCCGGTGCTGCGGCTGATCGACCTGAGCTGGTACGCAACCCTCCCCGCCAACGCCAACGCGGAGCCCGCGCCCGATCCGTTGAGCGACGACGACCGCCAGGCGATCCAGGAAATCCTCCGCGATATCAAGACCTTCACGAACAAGAACGCGTTCCTGCACCTGATCGGCGATTCCACACGCGCGGTTGCACTGGTCGAACTGATCCGCGACACCGATTTCCACGCCCGCCAAGGCGACGAGATCATCTGGCGGATCGAAGTCTGGTACTTTGAGAACCAGGCCGGCGGGTGGGCGAAGGTGCAGCAGCAGAACCGGGTGGTCGAGCGCGAGCGGTTCAAGTCCGCCGACGCGTTCGAGGCGCATCGGAAGCCGTTCAAGTGGATCGGGATCGAGAAAGGCTTGATGATCGAGCGGGGGAAGGCGTCTATCGTCGAACTTCCGTCAAAGAAGTGATCCACGAACCTGCACGAATCGACACGAATGCATTCAGGAACCGCAGATTACTCAGATTGCGCAGATTGAATTCATCTTCGAGACCTCTGAATAGCCCTCGCTACTGCGCAAGTTGTCATCCCGAGGTACTCCGAAGGATCTTGTCGGCAGCAAGAAGACCTGCGAATCACGTGGTCGGGTAAGATGCTTCGGAGTACCTCAGCATGAGATTCCGGAGATGACCGGGTGATTCAGAGCACTCCTTCAATCATCTGCGTAATCTGCGAAATCTGCCGTTCCCACGCATTTGATTTCATTCGTGTCGATTCGTGCAGATTCGTGGATCAGGTCTCTTTGACGAACAGATCGCCTTCGCTGATGAGTCGGAACCCCTTTTTGATCATGAGTTGGGCCGCCAGGGTCGAGTCGTCGGTGTAGACCGCGACGGCGGGGCCCAGGGGGGTGTTCATCATGGGGTAGGTGTAGTGGAGGTTCAGTTCCGCCGCCAGGAGCGCGGAGCAGAGCGCCTGGAGGGGGCTGCTCATCTTCGGGGGCATCTGCACCACCAATACTTCGGTGACGCTGAGCGAAAATCCCTGTTTCTTGAGGAATGGCTTGCCGTTTTCGGGGTCGGAGATGATCAGCCGTACGAGTGCGGCGTCTGCGGATTCTTCGATCGCCAGGGCGTAGAGCTTCTGCTCCCCCTCTTCGAGAGCGCGGAGCAATGCAAGGAGGCGTCCGACGCGGTTTTCGAGGAAAACCGTGAACTGTCGGACGCGCGTCACTTCAAAGCCCGCGCCGCTGGCGATGGCCGGCGGGAGCACCTGTTCCATGTCGGTCAATATAGCGAAGGACGATCCCAAATCACAGCAGAATCATAGTTTGCGCCAGAAGCCCCCGGCGTATACCGGTGCGACTTCGATGTGCGCCCCGATGAAAACGCGGGGGCTTATACGGATCGTGGGTGATCCACGCGCCTGTAGCTGCGACGCCTGCGTCGCCGATTTGTTGGTCACATACGCAGAAATGGGCGACGCAGGCGTCGCAGCTACACGGCATTCTCCGCGCGGGGTTCACGCACGAACCGTATTACGCCCATGGGCTTGAAGCCAACAAGCAAGCCCGCCAGACTTTGCAGTCCGGCGGGCTTGGGTAGAAGATGATCTCAGCTCACGCGACGAAGGTCAGTCATCCGTCGGCAGCAGGATCGAGTCGTTCGCATCGAAAGGCGTTCCGGCACCGCTCGTGGCAGAAATTGCCACGTTCGTTCCGGTGGCCGTGACGTTGGTGCTCGCCGAACGAATCGTGAAGATGTTGTCATTCTGCGTGCCGACATACACTGACGTCGCCCAGTCTACGTGACCGTCCGCGTAAAGGACGTTATTGCCGTCCTTATCGTGGTTGTTGGAGTTCGCTTTACGGAGGGTCGAACTTGACGTGCCGAACGCAGACGCGACGTCGTCATTCGTACCGCTCACGCCCGGGTTGATATCGGACATGATCGCGAAGTCAGCGGTCATCGAGTTGTTGAACTGGAACCCGTTCGAGACCGCGCCCGCGCTGGGGTACGGGTTCTGGTACGAGTACGACAGCGCCTTGCCGATGCTGTTCGTGTTTGCGGCGCCAGTGCCCCAGTTGGTGAACGACTGGATGTTCTGGTTCTGAAGCTCGTAGCGATCCGCGTTGCTGGACGGACAGATGAACACGTCGGTCGTGATGTCCTGCGTGCGGAGCGTAAGAAACAGCGCAGCCGTCACGTCGTTTGCGGTCGCAACACCGGTCCCACCGAACGCGCTCGCATTCGCCGCCGGGGTCACGCTCTGACCCGTGCCCCAAGTCACGCCCGAGCCAG
This sequence comes from Tepidisphaerales bacterium, assembly GCA_038215325.1. GTDB lineage: Bacteria > Planctomycetota > Phycisphaerae > Tepidisphaerales > Tepidisphaeraceae > BPJO01. Next base: position 5,873 of record JBBQQZ010000246.1, read on the forward strand.
CGTTGTAGATTGCGCGCGGGAACGAGCCCGTGCGGATTTCTTCGTTGGCGTACATCATGAGCGCCAGACCGATCTGACGCAGGTTGGACGAGCACTTGATCCGGTTAGCGGCCTCGCGGGCTCGGTTCAGCGAAGGCAGCAGGATCGAAATCAGCAACGCGATGATGCCGATGACGACCAACAATTCGACAAGGGTAAAGCCCTTGTTCTTAGACAGACGCTTCATAGGAAGCTCCTAGCAAGATTTG
>JBBQQZ010000247.1:0-6112 GCA_038215325.1 Tepidisphaerales bacterium
ATCGTTCATGATCCGATGTCGGACACGTCAGGCTTAAAACCCGACCCGTCCGCGCCTGCACTTGCAGGGCGAACCATGAAGAACAACTGCCTTGCCGGAGAGCATCCTTAACAAATGCGGTGCCAAAATCCATTAAAAACACTGGTTCCGATATCCTTTTTGGCGGTTTTAGAGCGTTACAGGGGCGGCAAACGATAAATCCGCTTTAGACGAATTTAATGGCGCGTGTGGTTTCTGAGCTTTCGCACCAATGCAGCTTGGGGTTTGCCCGAACTCTGGCAGCCGCGCCCGGAACCACTGCCGGGCGGGCCTTCATAAATTTCTCAATGACCGAATCGAAGCCCAAACCGCCGCAAATCTGGGCAAGCACGCTCGATCCGTGTCCGCGCATCGGCCGGGCATCCCGGTGCATCACCGCCAGAACCGCGCCGGCCGCATCGGGCAAGGTCGGTCTTGTTGATCGCCAGCAAATCTGACTGCGTGATGCCCTGATTCCCGTTCCGCGGCACTTTGTCGCCCCCGGCGACATCGATCACGTAAGAGACCTCTGAATAACCCGGTCGCCTCCTGAATGTCATGCTGAGGACTCCAAAGCATCGACTCGACCCCGCGATTACGCCTTCTTGCTGCCGAGAAGATCATTCGGCGCACCTCAGGATGACAATCGCGCAGTATCTGAGGTTGTTCAGAGGCCTCCATTGTCAATCAAAAACAGGGTGCGACAAATTCGTAAGACAAACGAAAGTCTTCACTATATTCGCGTTTCGTAAATCAACGCCAACGCGCAAAATTGACACCCCCTACCCCCCTTCCTATACTCCGCCCCTTCCAGTTTTTCGCAGAATCGAGCGAAGAACGATTCGGATTTTTCGATCATTTTTGGAGTCCAAAGTCTCATGGCCAAGTCCAGCAAGAAGGCGGCGAAGCCCGCCTCGAAGTCGTCCGGCAGTAAGATCAAGCGCGTCTATTTCTTCGGTGCCGGTAAGGCCGAAGGCAGCGCCGACATGAAAGACCTTCTCGGCGGCAAGGGTGCGAACCTCGCCGACATGACCACCGCCGGCCTGCCCGTCCCCCCCGGTTTCACAATCACCACCGAATCCTGCGGCGACTACAACAAGCTCGGCCAGAAGTTCCCCGCCGGCCTCATCGAAGAGGTTCGCGCCAACATCGCGAAGATGGAAAAGGCCACCGGCAAGAAGCTCGGTGACCCGAAGAACCCGCTGCTCGTCGCCGTCCGCTCGGGCGCGAAGATGTCGATGCCGGGCATGATGGACACCGTCCTGAACATCGGCCTGAACGACATCGCGGTCGAAGGCCTCGCCAAGCTCGCCGGCAACAGCCGCTTCGCCTACGACAGCTATCGCCGCCTGATCAACATGTTCGGCGACACCGTCTCGGGCGTGGATCACGAACATTTCGAACACGAACTCAACGAGATCAAGAAGAAGTACGGCAAGACGCTCGACACCGAACTGGACACCGCCGAACTGAAGCAGGTCTGCGAAGCCTACAAGAAGGCTTACAAGGACGGCACGGGCGAAGATTTCCCGACCGACCCGTACGTGCAGCTCGAGCACTCGATCGCTGCCGTCTTCAAGAGCTGGATGGGCGACCGCGCCATTCGCTACCGCGAGATCAACGAAATCCGCGGCCTCCCCGGGACCGCAGTCAACGTGCAGGCGATGGTGTTCGGCAATATGGGTGAAGATAGCGCCACCGGCGTCGCCTTCACCCGCGACCCTTCGACCGGCAACAACGAATTCTACGGCGAATTCCTCGTCAACGCCCAGGGCGAAGACGTCGTCGCCGGCATCCGCACCCCACTCGAATGCAAAACCGAGATGGGCAAGTGGAGCACCAAATCGTGGAAGGAACTGCTCACCGTCAAGAAGCTGCTTGAAGCACGCTACAAGGACGTGCAGGATTTCGAGTTCACGATCGAAAAGGGCAAGCTGTACATGCTCCAGACCCGCAACGGCAAGCGCACCGCCGCCGCAGCGGTGAAGATCGCCGTCGATATGGTCAAGGAAAAGCTGATCGACGAAACCACCGGCATCCTGCGTGTCGATCCGGCGTCGCTGGACCAGCTGCTGCACCCAACTTTCGACCCCAAGGCCGCCAAGAACGTCATCGCCAAGGGCCTGCCCGCCAGCCCCGGTGCCGCGGTCGGCAAGCTCGCGTTCACGGCTCAGGAAGCCGAAGACCGCGTCCACGCCGGCGAGAAAGTCATTCTCGTGCGTCGTGAGACCGAACCGGCAGACATCGGCGGCATGCACGTCGCCGAAGGCTTTCTCACCAGCACCGGCGGCATGACCAGCCACGCCGCAGTCGTCGCACGCGGCATGGGCACCCCCTGCGTCGCCGGCGCCGGCGCACTCGATATCAGCGTCAAGAACAAGACCCTCACCGTCGGCGGCAAAACCTACGGCGTCAACGACTTCCTGTCGCTTGATGGCGGTACTGGCGAGATCTTTGAAGGCCAGGTTCCGACGACCGAAGCCACGCTCTCCGGCCCGTTCTCACAGATCATGAAGTGGGCGGACAAGTACCGCACGCTCACCATCCGCACCAACGCCGACACCCCGCACGACGCCGAAGTCGCCCGCGGGTTTGGCGCCCAGGGCATCGGCCTGTGCCGCACCGAGCACATGTTCTTCGATCCGCAGCGCATCCAGTCGATGCGGGAAATGATTCTCGCGACCACGGTCGAATCGCGTAAGGTCGCGCTCGACAAGCTTCTACCTTACCAGCGTGAAGATTTCGTCGGCATCTTCAAGGCGCTGGCGGGCATGCCCGTGACGATCCGCCTGATCGATCCGCCCCTGCACGAGTTCCTGCCGCACCAGGAAGTCGACCAGCGCAAGCTCGCCGACTCACTGGGCCTCACGTACGACCAGGTCGTCAACCGCGTCAACCAGCTCCACGAATCCAACCCCATGCTCGGCCACCGTGGCGACCGCCTGCTGATCACGTATCCCGAGATTCTCGAGATGCAGGTCCGGGCGATCCTGGAAGCGGCTTGCATCGTGAAGAAGGCGAAGGTCAAGGTCTTCCCCGAGATCATGATCCCGCTGGCGGGTACGAAGAAGGAACTGGACTTCTGTAAGAAGATCACCGTTTCGGTCGCAGAAGCGGTTTTCAAGGAACAGAAGACCAAGGTCGACTACATGTACGGCACGATGATCGAAGTGCCCCGCGCCGCCGTCACCGCAGACGAACTTGCCGAGACGGCAGAGTTTTTCAGCTTCGGCACCAACGACCTCACGCAGATGACCTTCGGCTATTCGCGCGACGACGTGAACAGCTTCCTGCCCGACTACCTCAAGCAGGAAATCCTGGAACGCGACCCGTTCCAGTCGCTGGATGTGGGTGGCGTGGGCAAGCTGGTTCAGATGGCGGTCACACTCGGTCGCAAGACCAACCCCGGCATCAAGCTCGGCATCTGCGGCGAACACGGCGGCGACCCGCGCTCGGTCGAGTTCTGCCACAACGTCGGCCTGAACTACGTCTCCTGCTCCCCGTTCCGCGTCCCCATCGCCCGCCTCGCCGCCGCCCACGCCGCCATCAAGGCCGCCCAGGCATCGTCGAAGAAAGCCGCCTCCAAGCCTGCTACAAAAAAGGCGGGTAAGAAGGCCAAAAAGAAGTAACTGCTGACCAATCAACAAGTTACCCCGAGGCGGGCCGATCATTCGGTCCGCCTCGGGCGCTTTATCGTTGCTATTGTTCGTAATTTGTATGTATATTTATACCGACACTAAAGCAATGCTCTTGGATAATCATGCGATTCTCAATGCCTTCCGCGCCGTCGGCCGTCTTCTCGGTCGGCCTGCGGAGGTGCTTGTCATTGGTGGTGCTGCCGGACTGCTTACGAAACAGTTTGCGCCTTCGATGGTCACCGGGGATGTCGACCTGATGGCCTGCAATCCAGCGAACGTTCGAGAGGACGTCCTCCTCGCAGCCGAACGTGTGGGTCACGAAGTCGCCCTGCCCGCTAGCTGGCTCAGTGATTTCGGCGGCCTGTTCCGATGGACGTTGCCGGACGACTGGCGCGATCGTGCGCAGACTGTTGGAACCTTCGATCACCTCACCGTGCTTGCAGTCGGTCGTCTCGATCTGCTGACAATGAAGTTCCTCGCCCATCGCACGAAGGATCGCGAGCATCTCAAGATGATGAATCCAACCGACGCCGAGTTGGTCTGGATTCGATCGAAAATGGAAGGACTCTACGACGACTTTCCGTCCGAGCGATCTAAACTGGACATGGCGATGCAGATCGTCACGCGTTGGAACGAACGAACATGACTCAGGCGCACTTACTGGACAACCTCGCCGCTCAGTGGGCATCGTTGGGCGCGATGTTCGCTATCGACGCAACGCCTGAGCACGCCGACCTCGAATGCCTGCTGCTCGACACTGCTCGCGGGTCACACGTCAACTCGCGATTCGTCGAAATGGCCGTCACTTGGCTGACCTATTACGGCGACTACGTCGCCACGCACCGCCTGGCGCGGCTGATCCTTGATGAACTTGAGCGGGAGCACCGGCCCGCGCTGGGCTTGATTCTGGAAACCGCGCAATCGCACCGGCGCGACCGGCGGTTCAACAAGGCAATAGAAGCCTGCGGGCAGGCAGTTGATGCCCGCCCCCTTTACGAGATCGACCGGCGCAACACGTTCTTCACGCGGCTCGCCGAGCAGAATGCATCGGCGCTTTCGCGCAAGTGGGGCCGCTGGGCAGGCGAGATCGGGCTGAAGACCAATGCGCTGCGTCCCGCGTACTGGGTGGCCGAGCACAACCCCCACCTGCGACTCCGCGTACTCTGTAGCAGCGACGTGGCGGCGTCGATGATCGCAGAAGCTCAATCACAAGGCGGCACCCTTCGTTACGCCTCCGAACTCGACGTGTCCCGCGACTTCGTCGCGTCGCGCGGTGCCGTACGTGATGCGATCAACAGACTGGAACACGCCGGGCTGCTGCGTCGCGAACACGACGGACGTCGCACCCGGTTTGAAATCAGCATTCCCCTGATCGCAGCAGGCTAAACAAGCTCCACCGCCCGGCCATGCTTGGCGCTCGAGCGGGCGGCGTCGAGGAGGCGCATCGTCTTCAGCACCGATTCCACCGATACCGCAACCTCCCCCGTCCCCTCGCACGCTCTCGCGAACGCGGACCAGATCTCCGACTCGCTCAATCCCGGGTGCGCGAGGTCGATCGATCGCTTCGATCCGTCCGGCGATGCGAACGTGAGCTGCGCCCATTCCCGCGTATCGAACTTCAACGAATACGGCGAATCCGCCGAGCCGTTCGTGCCGTCGATATGCCAGCGCGGAAGCGGGCGTGTCGTCGTCGTGTTGATCTCGCAGAGGGCGGCTGCACCATTGTCAAAGTCGATCACGACGCGCGCAAAATCATCACAGTCGCTTGTCCACACATTTCCCCGCATCTGCGCAAAGACCCGCACCGGCTCGGCCGGGAGGAGCAGTGGCCAGAGTTGGTCGATGAAATGCGATCCCCAGTCGTACAGCCCCCCGCCGCCAAACGACGCCTCGTTGCGCCAGTTTGGCCGATACTCCCTCGCCGCCGGGCCGACGCAGCTTCCCCACTGGCCGAGGCGAGATTCGATGTTGATGATCCTGCCAAACGCACCCGACGCGATCGCCTGCTTCACCGTCAGGTAGTCGATATCCCACCTTCGGCAATGAAACACACTGAGCACCCGCCCGGTCTGCATCGCCAGGTCCGCCATCTGCTGCGACTGCTTCAGGTCCAGCCCCATCGGCTTTTCGACCATCACGTGCTTGCCCGCCCGAAGCGCCGCCAGGGCGTGCTCGCAGTGCATGGAAGTGGGCGTTGAGATCAGCACGGCATCGATCGAGGGATCGCTGAGAAGTCGGGAAAAATCCTCGGTGGTGGCCAATCCCCTGTCCCCGGCGATTTCGCGACGCTGCGGCGTCGGATCGTAAACCATCGCCACACGGGCAGCACCCGAGGCATCGATCCACGCGGCATGTTCGTTCCCGATGCGGCCGTAACCGATAATGCCAATTCGGAGCATCCGCGCAAGGTAAACGAAAACGCCCGCCTACTGAAGCAGGCCTGGCGGGTTCGGCGA
>JBBQQZ010000248.1:0-6020 GCA_038215325.1 Tepidisphaerales bacterium
GATCTTGTCGGTGGTTTGAATGCTCATGGGAGGGAGGGGCAAGTATGAAGGGGTAAGGGGCAAATATCTCAACACTTGCCGATTGCCCCTCACTGCTGATTACTTCCGTTTCGCCAAATACGCTTCCTGTTTCGCCAATTCCCAGTCGGACTCGGTCATCATCTTGGCAAGCTGCTTCATCGTGACTTTGGGCGTCCAGCCGAGCTTTTGTTTGGCCTTGGTGGCGTCGCCGAGCAGGAGATCGACCTCGGCGGGGCGGAAGTAGCGGGGATCGACTTCGACGTATTGGTGCCAGTCGAGTTCAAGATGCCCGAAAACTTCATCGAGGAACTGGCGCACGCTGTAGGTTTCGCCGGTGGCGATGACGAAGTCCTCGGCGGACTTTTGCTGGAGCATCAGCCACATCGCCTCGACGTAGTCGCCGGCGAAGCCCCAGTCACGCTTGGCGTCGAGGTTGCCGAGGAACAGCTTCTTCTGCAATCCTTCCTTAATGCGACCCGCGGCGCGGGTGATCTTGCGGGTGACGAACGTCTCGCCACGTCGCGGCGATTCGTGGTTGAACAGAATGCCGTTGCAGGCGTACATGTCGTAGGACTCGCGGTAGTTCACGGTCTGCCAGTAGCTGTAGACCTTCGCGCACGCGTAGGGACTGCGCGGGTGGAAAGGCGTGGTTTCTTTCTGCGGCGTCTCGACCACTTTCCCGAACATTTCCGAACTCGACGCCTGATAGAAGCGCACCTCGTAGCCGGTGTTGTTCTGTAGATCGCGGATCGATTCGAGCAGGTGGATCGTGCCCAGCGCGTCGGATTGCACGGTGTAGACCGGCTGATCGAAGCTCACCCGCACGTGCGACTGGGCGCCAAGGTTGTAGATTTCGCTGGGGCGCACGCGCGAGAGGATTTCGCGGATGCCCGTGCCGTCGGTGAGATCGCCGTAGTGGAGCGTGAGTTTGCGGTTTGGGGCGTGCGGGTCTTGGTACAGATGTTCGATGCGGTCGGTATTAAACGAACTGCTTCTGCGGATGATGCCGTGGACGTCGTAGCCTTTGTCCAGCAGCAATTCCGCCAGGTACGATCCGTCCTGCCCGGTGATACCCGTAACCAATGCAATCTTCTTCGACATTCGAAACTCCTCTAGCCCACGAACCCTAAATCTGCCCGCGCAGAATTTCAAGACACGCCATATTACCGAGCGTGTCCTGCGTTGACACGAACGGCGGAGCCAAATCTAGCACACAATCGGCGAACGCGTCGGCCTCAATTCCGTAAAGAGGGCGTTGGTCGTTGATCCGATAAATCGTCGGTTCCGGGAGGACGGGTTTGGCGGCCGGGTCGTCCTGGCGCGGGGGGATCGAGTGCGAAAGGATGACTTCTCCGTGACCGGGGACGGGTTTCCAGGGGACGGGAAGCTTGAGGTAGCCTTCGTCACCGCAGATGTAGGCGGCGTTATCGGCTTGGGTCATCATGGCGACCGTAAACTCCGCAATCGCGCCAGACGGAAACTTCAGCACCGCCGACGTCTGTTCGTCGACGCCCGACGCGTGGCGGAACGCCACCGCGTGCATCGCCGACGGTTCTTCGCCGGCGATCATTCGCGACAGGCTCAGGCAGTAGCACCCGACATCCATCAACGCACCACCTGCCAGCGAAGCGTCAAAACGGATGTTGCCCTCGGTCTTGCGTACGCGGTAGCAGAAGCTGGTCCGGATGAGCTTGACGTTGCCGATCACGCCCGATCGCACGAGCTGAAACGCCTTGATCGTCTGCGGATGCGCCCGGTACATGAACGCCTCGATGAGTGTCCTTCCGCATTCCTCTGCCACCGCGAACATCTCCCTGGCCTCATCGAGCGTTACGCTGAGCGGCTTTTCGCACAGCACGTGCTTGCCGGCGCGCAGGGCCTTGATCGTCCACTCGTGGTGCATCGTGTTGGGGAGCGACAGGTAAAGCGCGTCGTAGGAAGCGTCGGCGAGCATCGCGTCGTAACTGCCGTGAGCGACGGGGATGTTATACGCCTTGGCGAACGCCGCCGCCGATTCCGTCGATCGCGACCCCACCGCCCCCAGCACCCCGCGCGCCGAGCCTTGCACCCCGGCGGCGAACTGTTTGGCGATATTGCCCGTTCCCAGAATCCCCCAGCGAAGCGTATTTGGCATTTTCACACCATATCAGGATTGTGATGCAGTTGTAGCCGCGACGCCCCCGGCGCCCAATTCAAGCGGGAAATTGGCGACGCGGGCGTCGCGGCTACGCATCCAATTTGATACGCTACCCGTTCGACTTTTACGGAGATTCGATGTCCGACACGCAGCAGTATCTGGATCGCGCTGGAAACGCCCTCATGCAAAACTACGGCCGCACGCCCGTAGTGATGATCCGTGGCGAGGGATCGTACGTCTGGGACGCCGAGGGGCGCAAGTACCTCGACCTGTTCGCCGGCTTCGGCGGGTGCGTGCTGGGGCATTGTCATCCGGCGCTCGTGGAAGCGGCGACCAAGCAGGCGAGCCAGCTTTGGCACGTCGGCAACGCGATGCACACGGTTCCGCAGATCGAGTTCGCGGAGCGGCTGAAGCGTCACGCATTCGATGGCCGGGCGTTCTTCTGCCACAGCGGGCTGGAAGCGAACGAGGCGGCGGTGAAGCTGGCGCGGCTGCGCGGGTTGAAGGATGGCGGGACGAAGTGGAAGACGGTGTCGCTGATCAAGAGCTTTCACGGCCGCTCGCTGGCGATGATCGCGGCGACCGGCAATCCGGCGGTCAAGGAAGGTTTTGGCCCGCCCGTGCCGGGATTCACCAATGTCGATCCGCTCGATTGGGACGCGATCGAGGCCGCCATCGACGACGAAACCTGCGCCATCCTCATGGAACCAATCCAGGGCGAAGGCGGGATCAACGTCTACCCGGCCGGTCATGTGAAGAAGGTTCGCGAGCTGTGTGACGCGCGCGGGCTGACGCTGATTTTCGACGAAGTCTGGACCGGCTGCGGCCGAACCGGGCGATGGTTCGCGCATCAGTACGACGATGTGACCCCCGATATCATGACCCTTGGCAAAGCCATCGGCGGCGGGCTGCCCGTCGGTGTGATGTACGCGAAGCCCGAGGTGGCCGCGCTGCTCACCCCCGGAAAGCACGGCTGCACGCTGGGCGGCAACCCGATCTGCATGGCCGTCAGTCGAACGATCTTCGATGTGATCGAGAAAGAAAATCTCGTCGAACACGCCTCGCAACTGGGCGAGAAGGCGATCGCCAAGCTGCGGCAATCGAGCAAGATCGCGGGCAAAATCCATGAAGTCCGCGGCCGCGGGCTGTTTTTGGGGATCGAGCTGAAATCCGAGCCGGCGGAATACATGTCCAAATCGCTGGCGGCAGGGCTGATCACCAACCTGACCAGCAAAAAAGTCATCCGCCTTGCGCCGCCGATCAATATATCGTCGGGGTTGTGGGATGAAGGCGTGGATCGCGTGATTGACCTGATTGCGTCGTTGTGACGTGACTGAGCGAGAAGCCACGGGTGTGAACCCGAGCGTCTTATCGCGCGGAGGAGGCACGGGTTTACACCCGTGGCCTGAAGAGGTGTGAATCGATCGGAGCATTTGTAGGGTGGGGTTCATCCCACCATTTCATGCGATGGGGATGAACCCGACCCTACAAAGAAGGCCCGCTAGATTGAGGACCGACATGACAAGAACGCAGATTTGTTTTCTCTGCCTGCTCGGTGCCGCGCTCCTCACCGGCTGCGGTGCGCCGCCCGCGCCGAAGCAGTCGACTTCGCCGCAGAACCAGACGCCACCTGCGTTCATCCCCTACGTTCCCTCGACGCGTCCGGCTCAACTGGAGGTGACGCAGGATCTGCCCACCACTCCGCGCGATGCCCAGCCCGATCTGCGGCTAGTCTATTCCGTCGAAATCTGGGAACTGCTCCTGCCGCGCGATTCGATCAGCAGTGATGAAGGCTTCTGGAAACGCGTCAACGAGAACCTGGTCGACTTGTCGCCTTACACGGTGCTGTTCAAGAACGGCATCCGCGTGGGCGCATTGCCCGTGCAGGAACTGGACCGGCTGCGCGCGATCGTGGAAGAGCGCAAGGGCTCGCGCACGCAGATGGCGGGCATTGCGGGGAGGTTCATCGAGATCCCCATCGCCTCAGACATCCCCGGGCAGACGATCTTCTATCTCAACCGGTCGAATCAGCTCATCGGCAAAACCTACGAGCGGTGCGAAAACCTGTTCTACTTTTCGTTCGAACCGACGCCGCGCAAACCCGAGCAAATCCGGCTCATCCTCACGCCGGCGGTGCGGGGGATGAACAAGAAATTGCAGTACTCGATGCTGCCGGGCAAGCTGGAACGTGAGATCGCGTACAAGATCGAGGAATCGCAGTACGACGCGAATCTGCATGTCGATCTGTCGCTCAATGAAATTCTGATCGTCGCCCCGAGCGTCGAAGCCCGCGACGGCCACACGATCGGCGGGACGTTCCTGATCAAAAACACGCCGACTGATCAGTTGGAGCGGCTGCTGGTGGTCATTCCCCGGGCGTTCAAGAAGGTTTCCGATGAGACGGCGGCGCGCGAGTAGCGGTTATTCGGCGCGGCTTACGTTGGAGACGAACGTACGCATCTTTTCGACCGATTTGCTGCCGAACGACGCTTCAATCCCGCTGCTGACGTCCACCGCGTACGGCTGAAGTTGCGCCACGACTGAGCCGACGTTTTCGGGCGTCAGTCCGCCGGAGACGACGAGGGGGGGCAGGCCGAGGAAGCAGCCTTCGGATTCAAGACGTTGGATCAAATCAAAGTCGTTTGTGACGCCCGTTCCGCCCGAGGCTCCTTTGACAGGTGATTCCAGCAGCAGCGCCGCCAGGTTGTCCGCCCGGCCGGCACGGATAAGGTCGCGCCATTCGTCGAGTTCCTGACGGATGGTCGTGCTTTCGACCTTGATCGCCTTGATCACCTTCAACGGCGCGACGGCGGCAAGGTCGTCGATCGTCTCATTGCCGTGGAACTGGACCGTCGACAGGTTCAATTGCCTTGCGACGTGCAGCACTAGCGCCGGGACCGCATCGACGAACACGCCGACGGGCATCACGTAAGGCGGTAGCACCGCGACGATCTGCCGAGCGGTATCGAGCGGGATGAGACGCTTTGCGACCGCGTGGAGGATCATCCCCACCGCGTCCGCCCCGGCGTCGGCGGCGTTGGCTGCGTCGGCGGGGGTCATCATGCCGCAGAGCTTGGTGCGTGTTCGCGTCACTGCGACCACTGTACGCGCGACACGCGATCGTTTCTACGGGTTATTCGCCGTCAGGTCGTCCAGAAAATCCATGCGGGCGGTGTACGGGACGTTGTGCATGCTGGCGATCTTGCGGAGCTGATCGATCACATCCACCGCCTGCTCGGTCATCTCCAGCAACGCGTTCAGACCTTCCTGAAGCCGCTTGGGATCGTTTTCACCGTTGGACATAAGCCGCTCGAGTTCGTCGACCATTTTCCCCAGCGGTTCCGCCACGGTCGCGGCGGCGCGGGCGAGGCTTTCCATGATCACGCGCTGGCGCTCGGCCTCCATCAACGCGCTCACGTTGTGCTTGATCTTCAGCGCCGTACGAACACGCGCCAGCAAGACCTTGAAATTAATCGGCTTGACGACGTAGTCGTTGGCGCCGGCGTCCAGTGCCTCGACAACATCGTCGGAGTCGATCATCGCGCTGACCATGATGATCGGCAGCGAGTCGTGGCTCCAGTGCTGCCTGAGCAGGCGAACGGCATCGACACCGCCCATGTTCGGCAGGGCGTTGTCCATCAGCACCACGTCGGCCGTGTTATCCTCCAGGTGGATGAGGGCGTCCTGGGCGTTGTTGAACCCGATCACCTCGAAGTTTCGTCCGCTGAGCCGCCGCACGAGCATGTCGCGGCTGAGCGCTTCGTCTTCGACTACAACGATACGTGCTTGCTTTTGACTCATAACGGACCTCGCACACTTCCCGCCGCTTCTCCGGCTCGACGAACGATCGACGCCGCGTCGA
>JBBQQZ010000249.1:0-6015 GCA_038215325.1 Tepidisphaerales bacterium
TGCCGCCGGCGGAGACGTGAAAATCGTGAAACGGCGTTCGTTTGAGCATGTGAAGGCGACACTAACGCGACTTGCGATTGCGGGCAAGCTTGGGTTGTTTCGCGGCGGGCAAATCGAGTGAAAGGCGAACGGCTTCACGCACGGCTTTGCAGTCCGCGATCGCTTGCGCGGCATCATCTGGGACGGCGGCATTGCCGGGATATCTGAACTCAATGGCGAACGGGCTGAGGTTGGCACAACTGACCGCGAAACCCGTCCACAGCGGCTCAAGCGGAACAACCAACTTCAACAGCGTCACGCAGTCGTGGGTTTTCGGGAAAGCCATGCCGGCTTCGACGAGGCGTGCCTTCAGATACTTTTCGATGCACTGCTGACAGTGGAAACAAACCGCATCGAAATTATGCGACTTTCGCCGCCGATACAGCACGCCGGCGACGTCGAAATCGCTCTCTGCCTTTTCGACCCACTTGAGCGTCTCCGGCGTCATGTAGCACCATTCCCTTACTCACGATCTCTCGCACGAAACAATCGTTCATCGTTAGTCGTCGTCCCAACTCTGCGGGGGTACGGACCAGAATATCAGTCGGATGCCGGAACGAGCCGACGAGCCTTAGTTTCGCAGCCATCTGCACGTTTCTTTCGCGGTGGTTCATCACGACCAGCAGATCGACATCCGAATCAGCGCCGGGCTCGCCATATGCGTAGGACCCAAAAACAATGATACGCTCCGGTTGGAATTGCCGCGCGATCTCGGCAGTGAATGCGAGAATGTCGCTGATCGGAATCATGCGTCGGCAATGATACCGGCATCGAAGTCAAAATGCAAAATACGTTTGCATTTTGTTCGGGTCGCAAGCTATCCTTTTGGCATGCCGTTTTCTCTGGCTGTGGAGCGGCGAGCCTCGTCCCTCTGGCAGTATTGAAAAGAGCGAAAACGGATGTGCCTGTTCGCATTGCGACTTCGATCCCCAGCGCGTACCTTCCGATGTGCATGTTAAAAATCGCCATCATCGGACTCGGACCCATCGGCCTCGCCGCCGCCAAAATGGTGCAGCGGGATCAGGGGTTGCAGCTTGCTGGCCTGATCGACATCGATCCCGCCAAGCGCGGCAAGCGCCTCGTCGAGATCGACGACACCGCCGATGCCGATGGCGTCGCTGTCGTGTCGGATCTGGACGAACTGGACGTCACGCCCGATGTCGCGATCCTGTCGACCACGTCGTATTTCGACCGCATGGCCCCGACCTTGCGACAGTTGATGCGGCGTAAGATTCACGTCGCCAGCAGTTGCGAGGAGATGGCCTGGCCTTGGCTGCGGCATCCGCATCTGGGGGACGTGATCAACAACGAAGCGCTCGACGCCGGCGTCACGCTGGTGGGCACGGGCGTCAATCCCGGGTTCGTTATGGACCTATTGCCGGTGGTGCTTTCGTCGATGCTGGCGCGCGTCCAACGCGTGAAGGTGACGCGCGTGGTCGATGCGTTGACCCGCCGGTTGCCGCTCCAGCGCAAGATCGGTTCGACGATGTCGGTCGCGCAGTTCAACAAGCTGGCAGACGACAACAAGATCGGGCACATGGGCATGGGCGAAAGCGTCACCATGCTCGCCCAAGGCCTGGGCCGGCATCCGCTTCGCAGTGAGATCAAGACGACGCTGGAACCGGTTGTCGCCGATCGCCAGATCGAATGCGCTTTCGGCACCGTTCAGCCGGGCCAGGTGTGCGGCATGCACAACATGGGCTCGTACGTCGCCGACGGGCTTGTCATCGAACTGGACCTGACGATGGCGCTGGCCGCGATCGAGCCGCGCGACGAGATCGAAATCGTCGGCGAGCGCACGATCACCACGCTCATCCCCGGCTCCACCCCCGGCGACACCGCGACCGTGGCGGCGCTCGTGAACGTCGCCCGTAAATTGCCGACCGCACCGCGCGGCCTGCGAACGATGCTCGATCTGATTCCGTGCGGATGCGCAAGTTTGTAGCACGGGCGTCTCGCCCGTTGCCTTCTAAATCAACACGGGCGACTAGCCCGCGCTACTGGAAACGCTTATGCCCGACCGATCCCCCGATCTCGTTCTTCCGCTCTGGTCCGATGTGCCCGGCAAACTCGGCGGCACGCCCGAGGACAACCCGACCCTCGCGCTCTACCGCCCGCAGAGTCCCACTGGCGCCGCCGTGCTGGTATGCCCGGGTGGCGGATATTCCATGCGGGCACGGCATGAGGCGGGGGTAGTCGCGGAGTGGTTGAATACGATCGGCATCACCGGGATCGTCGTCGAGTACCGCGTCGCGCCCTACAAGCACCCGCAGCCGTTGAATGACGTGTCGCAGGCGATGCGACTGACCAAGCAACACGCCGCCGACTGGAAGATCGATCCGGCGCGCATCGGCGTGCTCGGATTCTCCGCCGGCGGGCATCTGGCGTCGACGATCTCCACCCACTACCAATCCGACACCCGGCCGGCATTTTCGATCCTGCTGTATCCGGTCATCACGCTCAATCCGCCATCCGCGCACACCGGATCGCGCAACAACCTATTGCAGGATCCGTCCGATCAGAAGCAGGTCGACGCCCTCAGCAACGACCAGCACGTCACCCCCGACACGCCGCCGGCGTTTATCTTCCACACGGTTGAAGACGGCGCGGTGCCGGTAGAAAACGTATTCCTGTACGCCGCAGCGCTGCGAAAGAACAACGTGCCGTTCGAGATGCACCTTTACGAACGCGGCCAGCATGGCGTCGGTCTCGCGCAGGACAAGCCGGCGCTGGCGACCTGGCCGGGCTTGTGCGCCAACTGGTTGAAGCTGCGCGAATACGCGCAGTAAAGGTAGGGCACGCTATTGCGTGCCGTGTTTTCGGCACGCAATAGCGTGCCCTACGTCAAGGCCGTGCAAGCTCACGCTCGGTCATGTGGGAGCGACCGATTCCCGAATCGTTTTTCGACTTCCGCGCCCGCGTCACCAAACCCCAGGCGACGGCCGACACCGACGAGGCGCGCCTCGCGCGGGCGATCAGCGTCGCCGAGCTTACGGGCAGGATCGATGCCGCGATCAAGTCGGGTTTGCCCGCGTCGCTGCTGGTCAAAGGCGAGATCAGCAACCTCAACATCCACCGCGCCAGCGGCCATATTTATTTCACGCTCAAGGACGACAAATCCAGCATCGACTGCGTGATGTTTCGTGGCGATGCCGAGAAACTGAAAGTCACGCCGCATGACGGCGACGAAGTGATCGCGACCGGTTCCGTGCGCGTCTACACGCAGCGCGGGCGGTATCAGTTGTACGTCACGCAGCTCACGCCGGTGGGGCGTGGGGCGCTGGAAGCGAAGTTCCAGATCCTCAAGGAGAAACTGGAACGCGAAGGTTTGTTCGATCCCGTCCGCAAGCGCGAACTGCCCGCGTACCCCCAGCGGATCGCACTCGTCACCAGCAAGCAGGCGGCGGCACTACAGGACATGTTGAAGGTGTTCGCCCGGTATCCGTGGGTGAGGTTGCGCCTGTGCCACGTGCCGGTGCAGGGAGACGGGAGCGCGGAGACGATCGCCGCGATGCTCGGTGAGCTAGGCCGCGCCGCGGCCGTCGATCTGGTCATCCTGGCGCGCGGGGGTGGGTCGCTGGAGGATTTGTGGGAGTTCAATGAGGAGATCGTCGCTCGCGCGATCGTGGCATCGAAGATCCCGATCATCACCGGCATCGGCCACGAGGTCGACGTCTCCATCGCCGACCTGGCGGCGGACTACCACGCGCATACGCCGACCGAAGCCGCGCAGGTGGCGATCGCACAATGGAAACTCGCCTCGGCGTTCGTTGATACCGCCGCGCAACGTCTTTCACGGTCCGTCCGACAAGTAATCTCATCGGCCAGCCAGAAGCTGCAATCGATCGAGCGTCACGAGCTGTTCCGCCGGCCGACCGACCGCATCGACCGCGCCCGGCAACTCATGGATGATCGCGAACGCCAGCTTCGCTCGTCCTTGCGAGCGCTAGCCGACCGCGCCCGGCGACGTCTTTCCACCGGGGAATCACGCCTTCAGGCCCAGCACCCGCGCGCCACCGTCGCCATCCTCCGCCAACGCATCCTCACGCTCGCCACGCTCATTGAACGGGCGGAACAGTCGTCGCGGAGAACGCGATCGCAGCGTGTCGATACGCTGGAGAAGCAACTGGCCGCTCTCAATCCGACCGGCGTGCTTTCGCGCGGCTACTCGATCACGTCACTGAAAAAGGGCGGCCAGATCGTCCGCGATGCGGCGCAGGTGAAATCCGGCGATGTACTGATCACGCAGTTCAACGACGGAACCGTCGAAAGCGTGGCACGCGATCCGAAGCAGCCCGAGTTGTTCTGAACGATGATGTTTAGCCGGGTCGCTCGCGACCCGTACACCGGCCCCAAGCGGCGGGGGGTAAACCAGGAGATGGCTTAGCCTTCGTTCCCGCCGAGTTCGCGGTTACGGAAGATCAGCAGGCCCAGCGCCAGCGCCGCCGCGATGTAGCAGACGGCATAGAGCATCGCAAAGCCCGTGTTCTGCCAGATGAAGCTCAGCGAAATGAGCTGGCTCGGCACGTCGGTTTCCCCGCTCCCGATCCGGCCGTAGATGGCGTACTTGCGGAGGTCGAAGACTTCCAGGAACGGCAGAAGCGTCTCCAGCACCTTGCCCAGCGCCACGGTAATCGCGTTCTGGTCGCGCACCGCACTGTCGATGAACCGTGCCAGATTGCCGGCCAGGTAAAGCAGGATCACCGTCGGCAGATTCACCACCAGCGAGAACCGCGTCGAAATCGCCACGCTCAGCGCCGCCAGCACGCTGACTTGCAGCCACGTCAGAAGCAAGCTGGGATAAAGCCCGTTGAGGTGCATCGCTCGCAGGTTCGCGAGGCGCTCCATTTCGCGCTCGTCGATGCTCCGGTTGTTGATCATGTAGTCGGCCGGGATGCGCCACCACGTGCAAAGGCACAGCAACCCGCCCAGCACCAGGATCGCCAGGCCCGCGGAGCCGATCAGGCCCAGGTATTTGCCCAGCAGCACTTCAAACCGGCTGACGGGCTTACTCATCAGCGTGAGCATGGTCCGGTCTTCGATTTCTTCATGGATGGCTTTGCTGGTGGCAAAAAGCGTAGTCAGCAGGACCAGGAGGCCAATGATGTCCAGCCCCAGCACCTTGTACATCACCACGTCATCACCGGCGGTGAGCGTGAAGAAGGGGAGGAACATGAAAATGACGAGAACCGCCGCCGCCACGCCCAATAAGAGGGAGTAAATCGGCTGGCTGATTGCCTCGACGAAGGTATGACGTGTGATGACCCAGGTTCGGTACATGTGCTCGTTTGGTTTCCGCGAGAGGCAAATGTAGTCCCGACAGCACCTTATTTCCAGCGACCGGGGTCTTCGTAACCTGGAATTCCTGCCGCTATGGGTGATGACGGGCGAGCGCGGCCTCACCCAACGCGAAAATTCCGGCGCTCGAATGTGCACCGCAATCGCCTCACCGGTGTAATCGGAAATGCGGGATGAGACAGGATCGTCCGAACTCGTCCGGGATGTATCCCTCGGCAAACGCGGGCGATTCGTGACTTGTGCCGCCCCGGCGGAGAGTTGAGACCAAACGCCAAAATCGGCCACTTTTCCCCTATACTTGAGACCAGCCGCGAAAATGCCCGGCCTGGCGTGAATTCGCATAAACCCTTGATTTTGTGTGGCTTGCGCGGATTTCCTTCGGTCCCTTGCTGCTGGCAGCGAATCGTTCATCGTTATCGAATCGTTCACGCGTCATCCATGTCGATAGCGCAAAAACTGCGTATTTTCGTCCGCTCAGTGATCGGGACGCCCAACTCACCCGCCCGCTCGATCAGGCGTTTTCGGCCCGCTGGCATCGCGTCGTCAAAGAGCGGTTCTGCACGCGCTTCGACACGTACACCGGCGGATCGCCGGACGAAAAGCCGTTCGACCTGGAGGAATGTAAGAAAGCCGGAAAAGCGCCATCCCTGGACGAGCTGGTTGAGGCATTCGCGTCCT
>JBBQQZ010000250.1:0-6014 GCA_038215325.1 Tepidisphaerales bacterium
GATTGATGGGTCCAGGTGTGACAGTACTCGCTGCGCCTTGCCCAGCGCATAAGCCAGCAGCATGCTGGTCCGGCCGTGCTCGATATTATCGCGCCACCAATCGTTAATCTCCTGCGCAACTTCGGCAGGTTCGCGCCAGCGAAAAATCGGCAAACCGAATGTGCATTCGGTGATCAGCGTGTTGCACCGAACGACCTCGAATGATCGACAGGTGCGATCAGTCTGCCGCTTGTAGTCGCCGGTGATGACCCACACGTCATCCTTGTGTTCCACACGAACCTGTGCCGACCCCAACACATGCCCGGCCGGATGTAGCGAAACACGCACCCCGTTGAGGTCGATTGCATCCCCATACTTGACGCCCTGAATCGCAGCATCTTCGCCGATTCGTCCTCGAAGAATATTAACTCCATCGTCGGCAGTGAGATATTGGGCAGATCCTTTGCGTGCGTGATCCGAATGGGCGTGCGTGATGATCGTTCGCCGGACCGGCCGCCAAGCGTCAATATAAAAATCACCGGCCGGACAATAGAGGCCACGGTCGGTGTTGAGAATCAGTGGCTGGCGCGTGTTCATTGCGGTCATCAATCTTCTTTCCGATTGATGATAGGCGTAGGGTCCAGCGATGCAGAACGGCGATCTTGGCGAGGTCAACTCCAAGTCCGGCACCCCGGTGCCAGGACGGTCTCGGTTTTGCTCGCATGCCGCGCGTGACGGACAAGCGTCTATTGGAGTTGCTCGTCGATCAGGATTGCCCATGGCAGGTCCGCGAAGACGGACGACAGCGAAAGAGTTGAGTTGGCCGCATCGATCGCGGTTGACGTGAGGGTGCTGCGCAGGCGCGAGACTGGGAATGGCAGGTTGATCTGCGTGCCGTCCCATGCCGGGCCTGTCAGCGATTCCGAAATCCCCGCGAACCGCCGGCCGACCACTACGATCGCCGTGCGGCCTTGATGCTGGCGCGCGAACACGAAGACGTGGTCGGCGCGCGGACCGGTCGAAGTGAGCGGGAGGTATTCGCCGACGGTGAAAAGCCCGGGGTGTCGCCTTCGCAGATGCAGGGCTTCACGATGCAGCAGCAACTTGAGCCGGCCGTCTTGCTTATGGGCAAGCAGACTGGCGGGTTCCGCGTGCTGCGTTAACTGCGACAGCAATCGCGCTCGTACCGCGTAATCGACCGGCCTGCGATTGTCCGGGTCGACAAGGCTCAGATCCCAGGTTTCCGAGCCCTGATACGTATCGGGTACGCCAGGTGCAGTCAGTTTGAGAAGCGTTTGCGAAAGCGAGTTCAGCAGGCCGATGTCGCTGACGCGCTGTTGGAACGTGCCAAAGTCGTCGACGAAATCGCCGTTGCGGTCGCGATCGAGAATGGTCGCCACGAATGACGTGACGGCGGATTCATGCGGCTCGTTAATGTCGGTCCATGACGTGTGCAGTTTGGCCTCACGCATGGCCTTGACCATGTATGCCTGGACACGTGCTACAAATGATTCGAACTCGCTGGGCGTGTGCGGCGCAAGCGGCCAGGCACCGAGAAGCGTCTGGTAGATCGCGTACTCCTCATTCCGGTCCGGCGACACCTGGCCGTCCAGGATTTGACGGTGGGGCGCGTTCCATCGATCCCATCGCTTCAGCTTTTGCTCCCACTCGCAGGGCAGTTCAGAAAGTACATTGATGCGAGCGCGAACGTCTTCGCTGCGTTTCGTGTCGTGGGTCGACAAAGCCGACATCGCGTACGGCCAGTCACGCTGGCGATCGCCGAGATAGCGATGCAACGCCTCCGGCTCGACACCGCAGCGCGCCGGATCGCCGCCAACCTCGTTGAGTGAGAGCAGCCGGTTGTACAGGTAAAACGCCGTGTCTTCGACGCCTTTGGCGGTGGTGGGCGACGTGAGTTGCTGAAACTTGCCCGCAAACCGCCTTTGCTCGGCGCGGTCTTCCTCCGTGAACCGCTCGCCGAATTCCATCAGCAGCGTGCGACGAATGAAGTCCAGCACCTCATCCAGGTTCGGTATACGCCGCCTGGCTCGCTGTACCGCATCGTCGATGCGCGTGCGATCGACGTCGGATACCGTGCTGGTTGCGATGTAGGTGCGATAGACCGGGAAACAGGCGATGACTTCCCGCAGCCCGCTGGCCAGCGACGTGAGTGTGAAGTCCTGCGAATGGCGATCCCGCTGCGCAAGCCGATCCAACTGCAACGCCAGTGCGTGAAGATCGCCGGCAAGGGAACGCTCGAGGATCAGCCGCTTCTTCTGGTACGTCAGCTCGTTAAAAGAGGTGGCGTCGCTGGTCCAGGCCTGATAAATCCGCTCCAGCTCCCCGGCATTTCTGGCGTCGACGAAGATGCCGTTGCAGAAGTTGAGGAAGTCGTATCCGCTCGTGCCATGCACCGCCCATTCGCGCGGAAGCGGCTCGTCCATGTCGAGGATCTTCTCGCACAGAACATATAGCGGCCACCGCGCCGCGCCTTTGCCGGCGGCGGGGATATCGCGCTCCAGCCGGTGCAAGAGCGATTGTTTAACATTCGGCCAATCGTCCGCGTTGCAGTCCTTGTGCGCCAATGCGAGCAGATAGTGTTGCTGAAGACGCCGGAAATACTCCGCCGGATCATAAAGGCCGTCCGGGTGGTCGATGCGCAGCCCGCATATCTTCCCGTCGGCCAGCAGTTGCAGCGTGAACGCATGGACCGCTTCAAACACTTCCTGCCGTTCCATCGTCAACGCCGCCAGGCCGTTGACGTCGAAAAACCGGCGGTAGTTGATCTCATCCGGCGCCGTGCGCCAGTGTGCGAGTCGGAAGTGTTGCGCATCGAGCAACTCTCCCAATAACTCCGGCGAGCGATTGATCGCCGCGACGTTGGCGTCAACCAACTGTCGCAGCGGCGGGTGTTCCGCGACGATCTCGGCGAACTGTCGTTTGATTGATTCCTTGTGCTCGTGACGCTCGACGCTCGCGACATCGGCAAGCGACGAGGCGCTTGCGATAAGCGCCTCCAACGCCCGCAGTGCGGGCGGGTTAGCGTGCAGCGAATCGGTGTTTCGAGTCAGCAGTTGCGCATACGTCCTTACTGCCAGCGGAATTCGTCGTTCATACGACTCGATGAAAAAGCGGCCGGCCTCATAGATGAGTTTCAGTTCGCCTTTGTCGAGCGCATCGCCCAACGAAGAACCCAGCAGCGGCAGGAGCACGCGATCGTGAAGCGACGCACGCGGACCCTGCCACGCGATATCAAAAAAACTGCCGAATACCGATGTACGCCCGTTCTCGAGTACGTCATTCCACCAGATGTTGTGATTCGTCTCCACGCCAACGTGATTGGGGACCGTGTCGAGCATCAGATGTAGCCCGTGTTCCTTCAATGCGCCGACCAGCGTGTCGAACGACTCTGTCGTTCCGAGTTCGGGATTGAGCATCGCGTGATCGATCACGTCATACCCGTGCGTGCTCCCGGGCACGGCCTTCAAGATGGGCGATGCGTACAGATGCGTCACGCCGAGTTTCGCGAGGTAAGGGACGATCGCGGTTGCGTCCTCAAAGGTAAAATCCTTTTGGAACTGAATGCGGTATGTCGATTCGGGGAAATGCGCGAGTTCGCGGGCGCGCCCGATCGCTTGGTTGAGAAGCCGATCGATCTTCACAGGATCGACGGCCTCGGCGTCGCCGAGGCCGGGTAGGAGGGGGGCAGGGATCATTCGGGCTCCGCTTTGGTGGGCTTTGGGCGTGGCATTCCCCAGATGCCGGTAGCCTGAATGCGCGTTTCGATCGTCGCCTCTGCTTCGGGGAGGGGCATGAGAACAACCGCGCAGCGGCCGGGCAGGAACCAGCCCTCGCGCTCCGTCTCCAAAGGCGGCGTGCCGGAACCGCCGTACTGCGGATCCTCCGTCGAAAACAGCTTTGCCCACCGTTTGCCGGACGGCGGAGCGAGCAGCGGTTCCGGCGCGGTTTCCAAGGCGATATCCCCGCCGAGATTGACGATCAACAGACGGTCTTGATCGACGTGCAGGAAGTACCGCAGCACGAACGCGTTTGGCGCAAGGACAGCCCCATCGATCTGTCCCCGCTGAATAATCCGGTTGAATGCCGGATCGGTTTTCCGGATCTGGATCAGGTCTTTGTGCAGCCGCAGCACGCGCTGGTGATGCGGCTGTTGTCGCTCGTCGTGGTCCAGCTTCGATTGCTCGAAGAGTTCCGCGCTCGGCGGGCCAGCGATGAGTGCCTGCATCTCGGGCGTGGCGAGGCTGGGGAACTGGCTGAGTTCGCGGGCTCGCCCCTTGCGGATGAGCTTGTCGAGTTCGGGCTTGTGATCGGCGAAGTAGCGGAACGTGCTGCTTGCGGCCCA
Organism: Tepidisphaerales bacterium; assembly: GCA_038215325.1. GTDB lineage: Bacteria > Planctomycetota > Phycisphaerae > Tepidisphaerales > Tepidisphaeraceae > BPJO01. The sequence goes on from JBBQQZ010000250.1 coordinate 4,343, forward strand.
TTCCTGTCCCTGAAACAGCAGCGGGGTTTGCGGCATCAGCAGCAGCAGTGTCGTCATCGCGCGAAACTCGCCGGGAGACGCAACTTGATGCACCCGGTACCCGTGGCCACTGTTGCCAATCTGATCGTGGTTCTGAAGGAAATGCACGAACGCCGTGGGGGGCAGATCGAACGTGGCCGTGCCGCGCCGCTTCCCCTGCCACCGATAGCGTTGCCCCTGGAACAAGTACCCATACTTCGCCGTCGAAATGAACTCCTGCGGCGTGCCGGGGTGATCCGCGTAGTAGGCCTCGTGATGACCGGAGATAGCGCTCATCGCGCTGTGATGGAAATCGTCGTTCCAGAGACTGTCCATGCCATATCCGCCGCCTTCGATCGGACGGACGAGTTTCGTATCCTGCGGCTCATTCTCGTTGACGACGTAGATGCTTCGCGCCCCGGCAGCACGGCGGGCGTGCTCGCAGATCTCGGCGAGGATATGCTGGGGGGACTCATCGACGATCGATTGCGTTGCATCGAAGCGGAAGCCGTCGATGTGGAACTCGCGGATCCAGTAGAGGGCGTTGGATACAAAGAATTCGCGGACGGGTCGGGATTGCTCGCCGTCGAAGTTGAGGGCATCGCCCCAGTCGGTGCCGTGCTTGGGGCTGAAATACGATTCCGAAAACGCAGGCAGCGCGTTGCCGTCGGGGCCGAGGTGGTTGTAAACCAAGTCGAGGATGACGCCGATCCCCAGCGCATGCGCCTGATCGATGAACCGCCGCATGTCGTCTGGTGTGCCGTAGTGGTGGTGGGGGGCAAACAACGCCACACCGTCGTAACCCCACCCAAACCGTCCCGCGAATTCGTTGACCGGCATGACCTCCAGGCAGGTGATTCCGATGTCCGCCAGTTCCCGCAAGTGCCGCGCCGCCGCTGCCCACGTTCCTTCCCGGGTGAAGGTGCCGACGTGCATCTCGTACAGCACCTGACCGCCCGCAGTGACGCCTCGCCAGTCGGCGTCGCTCCAGGAGAACGCCTTGGGATCGACGATCTGCGACGCTCCGTGCGGGCCATCAGGCTGGAAACGTGAAGCGGGATCGGGATGGCCGTCGTCCTCGCCATCAAGCCGGAATCGGTAGCGCGTTCCCGGGCGCGCGTCGGGGGCGTGGCCGGCGAAGTAACCGTCGCGCTCAGGCTGAAGCGCGACCGGAGGAACCGCGCTTTGCTCGAACACCACCTCCACGCTCGATCGCCGTGGCACCCAGACGCGAAAATGCGTGCCCCGGTCGCCGCAACATTCGGCACCGATTGGCATGGTTCGCGTCTGCGTCAGACGCTGAGTGGGTTCAGTGCTGGCGGACGACGGGTCTGACATGGAGATCTCCATCAATTCAGAGACATTGCTGTAAAACGGTTGGTTTAACGGTCGCGATCCGCCGTCCGCGCGCAGCCGTCGCATTCAACCGGTCAGGTTCATAAGGCCCCATGTTAGGCAGTTCAGTGACGGGCCACGGGTGAATCCGAATTCATGACACATCCGAGCCCCGGCAACAACTGACGCGGCTGGCGGCGACCGCAATCCGCGTCCGTACATGCCGAGTTGGGGGAAGAGGGTGCACGTCGATCCCCTCCCGAACTCGGAATCTCCCGCCCGCCGAATCCACCATTTCCCCGGCTTGGCTTGATCGGGG
>JBBQQZ010000251.1:0-5976 GCA_038215325.1 Tepidisphaerales bacterium
GTCGAAGCCGCTCGTGCGGGTGAAGCAGGCAAGGGCTTTGCGGTGGTCGCCGAAGAAGTGCGGAACCTCGCGATGCGAAGCGCCGAGGCCGCGAAGAACACGTCGGCGATGATCGAAGGCTCGGTCAACAACGCCAAGAAAGGCGTTTCGATCAGCGACGAGGTCGCCAAAGCGCTCGGGGAGATCACGATCGCCAGCACGCGGATGAACGCGTTGGTCGCCGAGATCGCCGCCGCCAGCAAGGAACAGGCGCAGGGGATCGGGCAGATCAATGCTTCGATCGCGCAGATGGACAAGGTGACGCAGAGTTCCGCCGCCAACGCCGAAGAGACTGCCGCCGCGTCGGAGGAACTGAGCGCCCAGGCCGAGCAGATGGCCGGCGTCGTCGGCGATCTGGCCGCCATCGTGGGCCAGGCCCAGACGACAGCGGGTGCCCGGCCCGAGCGTGTGCAAAAGCGCATCCAGGCCAAGCCGCACACTCCCCCGCCGGCTCGCAAGGCTGCGGGCCTGAAGAGCGCCGCCGCCATGGAGTTCCCGCTCGACGAGAGCGAGAGCGCCAAGGGATTCGACGACTTCAACGCGCGTCGCGCCGCCTAAACCCCCGCCGATCCGGGGACGACCGCTGGCCGCGATGCAATTCGCCAAGCCAGCGGTCGTCCCCGGCAAACCGGCCGCGAAGCCGACCCTGTTCGTGTCAGCAAAAAGGATACCGCAATGAGCACCGCAACCCTCCAAGCCCCCGAAATCACCGCCACCGAACGCCGCCGAGGCGGGAAATACCTTACCTTCTCGCTCGGTTCCGAATCGTACGGCCTGGCAATCCTGAAGGTCCGCGAAATCATCGGCCTCATGCAGATCACCGCCGTCCCCCGGGCGGCGAGCTATGTGCGAGGCGTCATCAACCTGCGCGGGCAGGTCATCACGGTCATCGACCTGCGTGCCAAGTTCGGCATGATGGGCGTCGAGAAGACCGACCAGACCTGCATCATCGTCGTCGAAACGTCGCTCGCCGGACGCAAGATGAACACCGGCGTCATCGTCGACCGTGTGCTGGAAGTCGTCGAAATCCCCGCCGAGCGGATCGAAGACGCGCCGAACCTCGGCGACGGCGAATCCGACAAGTTCATCCTCGGCATGGGCAAGATTGGCGAACGTGTCGCCATTCTGCTGGACATCGATCATGTCCTGGGCGGAGACCGGCTGATGTCGGAGCAGATCCCGCTGTCGAACTAGCTGGCTACTTCGCCAGTCGAGACGAAGCCGTCGATCGAATCGGATCGGATCGGATCACGGTCTCGCTGACGTTGATCGCGCGGAGCGTACGGTCTGACTTAGAGTTCTTGACTTCGTGTTCGCGGGAATGGTCCCGAATGATTTCCATGAGTTCAACAGCCGCGCCGCCTGACCCGATACACGTGCAGAGGAATAGCCCATGACCGCGTTGCAGGAATCCAGTCTCACCGATGCCGAGTTCTCGCGGATCAGCGAAATGGTCTACAAGCACTGTGGCATCAACCTGCACGACGGCAAGAAGCAGCTCGTGCAGGCGCGGGTCGCCAAGCGGTTGCGGGCCGGCAGGTTCGAGAGCCTGAGCGGGTACCTCGACTTCGTCGCCAACGACCAGTCCGGGCAGGAGTTCACGCTGCTCATTGATGCGATGAGCACCAACCTGACCAGCTTCTATCGAGAATCGGATCACTTCCGATTCCTGCAAGAGGTGGGCCTGCCTGAGGCGATCGCACGCAAGACCAGGCTCGGCGACCGCCGACTCCGCCTCTGGAGCGCCGCGTGCTCCACCGGCGAAGAACCGTACACGCTGGCGATGATCCTGCATGACACCATCCCTGACATCGAGCGATGGGACATCAAGATCCTGGCCAGCGATATCTCCACGCACGTGCTGCACGTCGCGGGGAACGGCTTCTACAACGCCGACCGCCTGAAACCACTTCCGCAGGGGTACGCCACGCGGTTCTTCCGCCCGGCGAACCTTGGCGGCGTACACGGGTTCAAGGTGAATCCGGAGTTGATGAAGATGGTCGCGTTCCGTCACCTGAACCTGATCGATGACTGGCCGTTCAGCGGGCCGTTTGATTTCATCTTCTGCCGCAACGTCATGATCTATTTCGACAAGCCGACGCAGGAGCGGCTGGTCAATCGGTTCTACACGCTGCTCGGCGATGACTGTGTGCTCTTTACCGGGCACTCCGAATCGCTCACTGGCGTGAAGCACCCGTTCAAATACGTGCGTCCGACCATCTACGCGAAGAGCTAGCCCTTTTTTGGAGAAGCATTGAACATCACAGTAAGCATCTCCGACGCAAAGGTCTCCTCCGACCCGAATGACGTGATCATTACGTACTCGCTGGGTTCGTGTATCGGCGTCACGCTGTACGACCCGATGAAAAAGGTGGGCGGCATGCTGCACTTTCAGCTCCCAACCTCCACCCTCGACGCCCAACGTGCCGCGCAGAACCCGATGATGTTCGCCGACACCGGCTTCAAGCTGCTGCTCGACGAAGTGCTCCGTCGCGGGGCGGAAAAAAAGCGCCTGAAAATCCGCGTCGCCGGTGCGGCACAGATGCTGAACGACTCGGCGCTGTTCGACATCGGCCGGCGAAACCACGCGGCGATGCGGAAGATTCTCTGGCAGCATGGGCTGTTCGTGGACGCCGAGGACACCGGCGGCACGACGCCCCGAACGATGACGCTGGCGCTCGCCGACGGTTCGGTGACGCTCAAAATGGGTCGTGAAGTCGTCAAGTTGGGGAACTGAAAAAGGAAGATTCTTATGCCGTACCGAATACTCATTGTTGACGACTCCGCGACCACGCGATCGATGATCAAACGCATCATCGGGATGACCGACATCCCGGTCGACTGCCTGCTCGAAGCCGCCGACGGTAAACAGGCGCTGGGCGTGCTGGCTGGCACCCAGGTCGACCTGGTGCTCGCCGACCTCAATATGCCGGAGATGAACGGCGTCGAAATGACGCGACGCATCCGCCGCGAGCAGACCACCAAATCCATCCCCGTCGTCATCGTCTCGGCCGAACCGAACATCGATCGGCTGACGCAACTGCTCAGCGACGGCGTGCAGGGATTCGTCCGCAAGCCGTTCACCCCCGAGGCGATCCGGAACTGTGTAACCCGCGTAATGGGAGCCGCTCATGCCTGATGCAATCACGTCCCCCGGCCTGGCCGAGTTCGTTGACTCGCTGGAGACGATGGCGTTCGTCACCCCGATGCCCGCAGCGCCCGGCGCCATCGCGCCGATGCTGCCGCGACTGATCCAGATCGAGTGCGCCTGCCCGCAATACGGCGCGATCCGGATCGCAGCGGGATCGGCGTTCGGCGCGCTGCTCGCCAGCAACCTGCTGGCGATCGATCCGTCCACGCCCGAGGCCCTCGCGGCATCGGACGACGTGCTCCAGGAACTGGCCAACATCACCTGCGGCGCGGTCATCCGCCAGCGCGGACTCGCCACCGACGAGCGACTGCACATGTCGTTGCCCACCAGTGAACCGATGGACACCGCCCAGTGGGACGCGTTCGTCGCCATGGCGGACGTACAGGTTCTGGATGCTGACGGACACATCATCGCTTTCCAAACCGTTGGCCTGGAGGCCGCGTGACACTCACCAAACCACTCGTCGCCGCGCCGGCGCGGATCAAGGTTCTGATCGTCGACGACTCTGCCGTCGTGCGGCAGTTGCTCTCGCGAGAGCTGTCCCGCGACCCGCAGATCCACGTCGTCGGTGCCGCCAGCGATCCGTACGTGGCGCGCGACATGATCGTCCAGCTCAACCCCGACCTGCTCACGCTCGACGTCGAAATGCCCCGCATGGACGGCATCACGTTCCTGCGCAAGCTTATGGCGATCCGGCCCTTGCCGGTGATCGTGCTCAGCTCGCTCACCGCGCGGGGCACGCAGACCGCGATCGAAGCCATGTCCGCCGGTGCCGTCGATGTACTCGGCAAGCCGGGGTCTGAGTACTCCGTCGAGGGCCTGTCGATCGAGCTGATCGCCCGGATCAAAGTCGCCGCCCGCACGAGACCGACGATGCGCGCCGAGGCCGCGCCAACCCAGCGGCTTTCGCTTGCCGCCACCACCAACAAGGTGCTGGCGATCGGTGCCTCCACCGGCGGCGTCCAGGCGCTGACCGAAGTGCTGACGCAGTTTCCGCCGAACGCGCCGGGAACGGTCATCGTCCAGCACATGCCCCCTAAGTTCACCGCGTCATTCGCGCAGCGGCTTGCGTCGCTGTGCGCGGTCGAGGTGAAAGAAGCCGCCGACGGCGATGCCGTGCGCGTCGGCCGGGTGTTGATCGCGCCAGGCGGCATGCACATGCTGCTCCGCCGCTCGGGAGCGGAGTACATGGTCGAGATCAAGAACGGCCCGGAAGTTTTTCATCAGAGACCGAGCGTTGAGATCCTTTTCAACTCCGTCGCCAAGTACGCCGGCGCGAATGCGGTGGGCGCACTCCTGACCGGCATGGGTGCCGACGGGGCCAGCGGCCTGCTCCAGATGCGGCAGGCGGGAGCGCATACGATCGCGCAGGACGAGGCAAGCAGCGTGGTATTCGGAATGCCCATGGAAGCCATCAAGCTCGGGGCCGCGGTCGAGGTCCTCCCGTTGCAGCAGGTCGCACGCGGCATGCTCAGCGCGTGCAGCAGAACAACACAGAAGGCAAGAATATGAGTTCAACCATCGTCACCGTCCCCCCGAAACCAGGTCCACAACTGAACAAGACATTGTTCAGACCTTTCTTCGACGCGACCAGCCACGTGATCTCCACGATCACCGGTGCCGAGGTCACGATCGGGGCACCCTATCGAAAGAAAGCGCCGTACCAACTGTTCGATGTCACCGGGCAAATCGTCTTCTACGGCGGCGTCATCGGAACGGCGTGCATCTGCCTTCCGGGCAACACCGCCGACCGGCTCGTGATGGCGTTCGCCGGGATGCCGCTGGTGCGCGGGAGCGCCGACTTTGCCGACGCCGTCGGCGAACTCGCGAACATGATCGCCGGCAATGCCAAGCGTGCCTTCGGCGTCGATGCCAGCATCATGACCCCCAACGTCATCCTCGGACAGAACACCATCGCCCCGCCGCACACGGTTCCCTGCATCGCAATTCCAGGCAAGTGCATGCTGGGAGAGTTTACGGTCGAGGTCTGCATCAAACGTCTGATCGAAACAGAAGGCGGAGAAGCATTATGAACATCCTCTTAGTCGACGACTCTAAAATCATGCGTTCGCTCCAGCGACGAACCCTCGAAACGCTCGGCACCTGCAACTTCTACGAAGCCAACGACGGCGAAGAAGCGTTGATCATCCTTGGCAAGGCGACCGCGCCATTCGATTTCGCGCTGGTCGACTGGAACATGCCCAAGATGGACGGGCTGACACTGGTGAAAAAAATCCGCGAGACCAACAAGGTTCTCCCGCTGATCATGTGTACCACCGAAGCCGAAAAACCACGCGTGCTCGAAGCGATCAAGGCCGGCGTCAACAACTACGCGATCAAGCCGTTTACCGCAGAGCAGTTGCTGTCGCGCGTTCACCAGACGATGTCCCGATCCGCTCCGCACGCCGCGGCGGCTTGATCCGGACTACGGTGCCTGCGTCGGTACCTGTGCCGGCGCCTGCGTCGGCGCCTGTGCCGGGGCCTGTGACGGCGCTGCCAAGGGCATCGGCACGACGGTCACTTCGCCGAGCGCCTCGAGCTGCGTTTTCACTTCGCTCGCTGGCGCGACGACGACGATGAGCATCTGGTCGTCCTTCACGTACGTCTGCATCGCATTTCGCACCTGCTCGGCAGTGACTTCATTAATGCGCGTGGGCAACTGGTCGTAGTAGTCGATCGGGTATCCGTTGAGGATTTGATCGACGCGCCGCCCGGCCTGCTGCGCGACGGTCTGCACTTCCATCGCCATCCCGCCGGCGACACGGAGCTTGGCTTCGGTCAGTTCG
>JBBQQZ010000252.1:0-5971 GCA_038215325.1 Tepidisphaerales bacterium
GACAGAAGGACAGGCAGATTAAAGCAGGGAATCTCCAGGCCTTGGCCGCAAGGCAAAGACCCGACGACGAAGAATAATAAGTCGTCGGGAGAGGTCTGGAGCCTCGGATGAGGCCATAGTAAGCATCGACCCGGCGGGACAACACAACCCGCTGGCGAGCCAAGGGCCTCTGGACCGGACGGTTCTGGGGAATCGCGATCCCACGCCGCGTTCGCGCGGTGATTGCCCTTTGTTGGGCTGACAGTGTTCGCGGGCGAACAGGACTCTGGCCGTCTATAAGTCGTCGGGTGTTTGCCCGGCGGCGAAGGTGACTGCCCAAGGCCGGTTTGAAGCCGTACTGGGGAAAACCCGCCGTACGGAATTTTAGAGGGGCGAGAGGAAACGTGATGCAGGGCCTGGTGACCATTTGCCACGCTGCTCGAAAGGGCGGATACATTGGAAGTCACTGGCCTGTCCATCGGCGCGCCTCCCGTCTACTCGACGCCCAATGTCTTCTGTCCGCAACTGCGTTGATCTGAGTCCATCTGCGGCTAGCTTTCCGCCTCCATCGCGGGTGGCGAGACTACTGATACGGCACGTCGATCTTGTCCCACGAATCGTCGATCGGTTCGAGCTCGAACTCTTTGCCGGCCACGGCGTTGTTGACGCGGATGTTGGAGAGAACCGCGCGGGTGACGATCACCGCGTTTTTGTCCGACGTCTCAACTTCGACGGGCCAGCCGTCGGAGTTCACGCCCACCGTCACGCGGCTGAATCGCTGGGCCATGGGCCTGCCCGCAATGGGCGTCAGTTCGATGTAGGTGACGCCGGCGGTCGGTTTCTCGGGGGCAGCGGGTTTGACCGTAAATTCCTTCCGCACGTCCTCGGGCTTCTGCCCGATCGGCATGGGGAAGGGGCCTTCGCCGAGCTTGAACAGATCCAGCTTCTCGCCAGGACGGCGAACGATTCGGGTGGTCTGCTTCTTGGCTTTCCAATCGCGGTCAACAAGGCTCGGGCCGTCGATCACGTAATCGCGACGCGCCTTCTCGGTGCGCTTGCCGCGCGTGCGCTCGGTGAAGGTGACGCGAACGCGCGTGTCGTCGTCGGGTTTGCGCTCCAGTACCATCGTGCCGACGTTGGCGTCCCAGTCGTCGTCGCCGAGGTCGCTGTCGCGGGTCATCAGCTTCACGTCGGCGGCCATCGATTTCAGATCGGCACCGCGCGTGTGCAACTGGTTTAACACGGCATCCACGTCCGCAAACGCGAACGACGAGAGGAGCAGGACCAAAAACAGGGGCAGCCGCATTCGATTCTCCGTAGGGTGGGCACCGCCCACCATCCGCATTCAAGAACGGTGGGCGATGCCCACCCTACAAGACACTCTCGCCGGCGATTCGTTTGAGCCGCTCGAACAGATCCCACAGGTCATGGACGACAATATCAGGAATGGCGTCGAACGGGCGTTCCCGCCCATAACTGAGCCACACGCCGGTCATTTCCGCGGCGTTGGCGGCCTCGATATCGTATTTCCAGTCGCCGACCATCCACGCGTCGTCCTTGCTCACGCCAAGCTTGTCGCAGGCGAGAAACAGGGGGTCGGGATCGGGCTTGAATTTGCCGTCTTCGCGGGTGATGGCGACGTCGAAGTGCAGTCCGTGCAGGTCGAAGACGGTGCGGACGCTTTTTCGCGTATTCCGGGTGATCAACGCCCGGCCGATGTTTCGGGTATCTAGCCAGTGGAGGAGGTCGCTGCACCCGAGATTGAGCTGCGACTGGCTGGCGGCCTGGTGTTCGTGATGGCCAAGGATTTCCTCCGCCCGCTCCCGCTCGGCGGCGTTCATGCGGAGGATCGCCTCAAGGATCGCTTCGTTCGGACCGACGCCGAGTTCGTCGCGCAGGTCCGACCAATCGATCTTCTCGTCGGTAAGCGTGCCGTCCATATCGAAGAGGATGGCTTTGGGTAACATCATCGTCGAAGGTGAGCATACGGAAAGAAGCCGCAGATGCACGCAGATGAACGCAGATGCAGATGGATGAAGCGATGGTACGCCCGGCCCGCGTTTTTCGCGTTTTTAATCTGCATTCATCTGTGTCCATCTGCGGCTAACGCCTGGTCCGAACCGCAATCGCCGATGCGCCGCTCGATCGATCTGGCGACCGACGCCGCGCGGGTGGATGGAGATGAGACGGCGATCATCGAGTTCTACGCCCCCGGCCTCAGCACGAAGAACGCCGCCGACGTGCGCATCGCGGGGGAGGATGGAAAGCTCGTCCCCATGCGACTGGTTCGCGGCGGGGCGGATGACCGGGTGGTGGCGATCTTTAATCCGCACAAGGGTAAGACACGCTACTACGTCTACTGGGGCGGGCCGGAGAAGGAAGCCGCACCCGAGGCGCGGGTGACATCGGGCCTGCTCGTCGAACTGAAGCGCCCCGCGCAAGGGCCGATGGACAGCACCAAGCAATTGGCAGAGCTTTACGCCCGCTCAGGCGATGTCGTCGCGCGCGGGATGATCGATCGGCCGTTCATCGGTTACAGCCCGGGGGGGATCGAAGGCACGACGATCTCCAGAATCACCGGCGCGATCTACGCCCCCGTCGATGGCGAATACCAGATCGCCATGAGCGCCGACGACCGCGGCGGCCTGCGGCTCGATGGCAAGGATCTCGTCTTTGCCCCCGGTTTCCCTGAAGACATCCGCTTCAACGCCAAGACGCAGCTCAAGCGCGGGGCGCACGCGTTCGAAGCCTACACCTTCGATTCCGGCGGCGATTGGCGCCTCTCGATGGGCTGGCGAAGGCCCGATACCGCGCAAGTGGACATCATGGCGGTCGAATCGTTCGGGCGGCTGGTGCGGACGAAGATCGGCCCGCTGGAGCAACTGAAAAAGGACGTCGCCGCTGACGCTGCCATCGCGTGGCTGGGCGAATCGATCACCGCCGAGCGGTCCGCGTATCGATTGCGGTTCGAGGCCGTCTACCCGCCGAAATCGACCAACGTCCGCGCCACATGGACCTTCGGCGACGGGCAAACCGCGTCGGGCCTGAAAGTCGATCACGTCTTCCTCGCCGCCGGTACGTACGAGGTGAAGTTGGACCTGAAATCGACGCAGGGGTTTGACCAGCGGACGTTCCGGCTGCGCGTCGATCGCGATCCGGCACGCGCGGTTGACCCCGCCATCGACGACGCCGGCGTGCAGGCCGACCAGATCATCGACTACGACTTCGACAAACTCTCCGAATACCAACAAGCGACCGCCGTCCGTTTGCTGTCGCGATCGAAACAGCCGGACGCGCTGCTGCGTGCCCTGGCATCTGCCTGTGCGACAAAAAAGCACGTCGACCAGCAGTGGATGATCGACGGCATTGACGAGGCGATCGACACGTTGATCAAAGCCAAGCGCGAGAAGGACCTCGCTGACGCACTCGACAAGCTGCCTCCCGATTCCAACCTGCACCCCAAGGCCGCCGACCTGCACGCCGATGTGCTGCTGTGGCGGCTGGCAGACTTCAAGCGCGCCGAGGCGATGCTCGCGAAGTTTAAGGACCGCGACTCGGTCAATCTCAAGCGCCTGCGAATGGAAGCGCTCCTGCTGGATGGACGCGTGGACGAGGCCAAGGCGGTGCTCGCTCAGTTGCCCGCCGAGGCGGAGGTGGGCAAGCGGGTGGCGTTGTCGGGGGCGCTGTCGAGGACGATCGAGTACTTCATCGACAACAACGAACTCGAATCCGCCGCCGACAGTTGGAATAACTGGCAAAGGCGGTTTCCTGAAAGTTTCTGGGAGGGGTATTCGGTGGTGTTGAAGGTTCGGATGATGGAAAGCAAGGCCCCCCGCGCCGCCGCCCGCGTGGCGGAGGCGTTTGCGATCGCGGTTCCGGGCTCGCCTTACGCGCCGCAACTGCTCGACCTCGCCAGCCGCATCCTCGCCAAAAGCGACAAGCCCAAGAGCGACTCGCTCCGCAAACTCCTTAAAGAGAAATACCCCGAGGACCCGCTTGCGCAGGACCCATGAAGCTGCGGGGCAAGTCCCGCCGCTTCCTGGGATTTGCGGTCTGCCAATCCGGCTCTACACTCTCCCGTTCGAAAATAAAACCATCGGAGAACACTGTGCCCGCATCGCTCGCTACCCGTCAGATTCACCTCGACTTTCACACCGGCCCGTGGATTCCCGGCATCGGCAGCGAGTTCGATGCCGACGTCTTCGGCGACATGATGAAAGACGCCCACGTCAACAGCGTCACGCTCTTCGCCAAATGCCACCACGGACACCTCTACTACAACACCGATCACCCCGCCCGGCATCCGGGTCTCAAGAAGGGGTTTGACCTGCTGGCTAAGCAGGTTGATGCGCTGCACAAGCGAAACATCCGCGCCCCGATTTATCTGTCGGTGCAATGCGACGAGTGGGCCGCCAACGCGCATCCGGAGTGGATCGCCTTGCGACCCGACGCCACCCGTGTCGGCCGCGCGCCGTTGGCGGGTGACAAGTTCAGTTGGCAGATCCTCGACATGTCCAGCCCGTACCAGGATTTCCTCTACGAACAGACGACCGAAGTCCTCAAGCTGTTCAAACCCGTCGACGGGCTCTTCTTCGACATGTGCTGGGACCAGATCTCGGTCAGCAACTGGGCCAAGGCCGGCATGGTCAAGAAAGGGTTTGATCCGGTCCTCGAAGCCGATCGAAAGCAGTATGCCAACGACGTCGCGATCGCGTACATGAAGCGCTTCTACAAACTGGTGAAGCAGTATTCGCCTCAGGGCAAGTGCTACTTCAACAGCCGTCCGCTTTGGAACATGGCGCATGAGGCTCCCATGCTCAGCCAGATCGAAATCGAAGCCCTCCCGACCGGCGGGTGGGGGTACATGTACTTCCCGACCAACGTCCGCTTCGCCCGCAATTTTGCCCGTCCCTACCTGGGCATGACCGCCCGCTTCCACAAGAGCTGGGCCGACTTCGGCGGGTTGAAACCGTACGCGGCGCTCGAGTACGAAATCGCGCAGATGATGGCCCACGGCGCCCAATGCTCCGTCGGCGACCAACTCCACCCGCGCGGCACGCTCGACAAGGGCGCTTACGAACTCATCGGCCAGGTCTACAAGCGCGTCGAAGAACGCGAACCGTGGCTCGAGAACGCCAAGCCCGTCACGCAGATCGGCGTGCTTCTTGTCGATGACGGCAGCGACAAGAAAGCCACCGGCAACCCGCGCGAAGGCTGGACGCGCCTGCTCACCCAGCTCAAGCACCAGTTCGATATCGTGCTGGCCGATGCGCGATTCGAGAAATACGATCTCATCGTTCTGCCCGATATCGCGAAGATCGATGCGCAACTTTCGAAAAAACTCGACGCCTACGTCAAGCAAGGCGGCGCCGTCCTCGCCACCGGATACTCGGGGCTGAACGACGACGCCACCGCGCTGACTTGGAAATCGCTTCCCGTCGTCCCGCATGGCATCTCCCCGTTCGAGACGACCTACATGCGTTTCGGCAAGCCGATCAGCGACGACGTCCCCGACAGCGACCACGTGCTCTACGACACGACGGTGCGCGTCACGCCCGCCAAGGGCGCCAAGGCGCTGGGGTCGATCGTCGAGCCGTATTTCGAACGCCGCTGGGACCATTTCTCCAGCCACGCCCAGACGCCGACCGACAAGGTTAGCCAATACGCGCTGGCGACGATCAAAGGCAAAATCGCCCACATCGCCGCCCCGGTGTTCGGCAGTTTCGCCAAGAACGGCAACTACCCGCTGCGCCTGCTGGTGCGCAACGTCATCGAAATGCTGATCGACGCGCCGCTCCTCCGCGTAGCAGCTCCGACCAGCACCGAGGCGACGGTCATGCGGCAAAAGAATCGCACGATCGTCCACCTCCTGCAATACTGCCCCGAACGCCGGACCAAGGAACTGGACCTCGTCGAAGACATCGTCCCGCTGTACGACGTCCCGATGTCACTGGCGTCATCGAAAGCCCCCAAAAAGGTGTATCTCGCGCCC
>JBBQQZ010000253.1:0-5961 GCA_038215325.1 Tepidisphaerales bacterium
CTACGCCTTGCGGTCGTAGATCCACTTGAAGGGATATTTTGGTTGGGTTGCCAGGTGGTCGGTGACGGCGTCGGCCATGCTGACGTAGCGCTCGGCCTGGCCGCAGAGGTATTCCTGCGCCTTGGCGGCGGCACCGGTGACGGCAAGGGAGGAGATGTCCCAGGTCTTCACCAGGTGGGTGAGGATGGCGGCGTAGTCGTGGACGGTGTACACGCCGGTCCGCTGCGCGACGACCGCGAAGTGGTCGAACAAATCGGGGTCATGGCCGTCGTACATCAGCCGGCCGGGCATCGAGATAATGCTGCGGATCATCCGCCGGAACGACATGATCCCGCCTTCGGGATCGAGTTCCATGATCTTGCCCATCATGCGCGTGTAGAAGGTTTCGTGGCGTGACTCGTCGCCGGCGATTTTCGCGCAAATCCGCGCCAGGTAGGCGTCGCCAGCGGTATTGGCAAGCTTGCCGACGTTGCCGTGCGACACCTTGGTCGCGCGTTCCTGGAACGACGTGTAGACCAAGCCGTTGTAGGGATCGGGGTAGGTTCGGGGATTAAACCCGTTGGCGACCAAGTGTTGTACGGTAACTTCGATCGACCGCATATCCACCCGGCCCGTGAAACGCAGGAAGGCGTTGAGCAGATCGCCGTGGCGATTTTCCTCGGCGACCCAACCGCGAAGCCACTTGGCCCAGGGAACGTCGCTGTCGCCTTCGTGGTCCTGGACGATGTGGTTGAGCTGCATCGCGTAGCTGGGGAGCGCTTCCTCGGTGACCATGTCGCCGACGAGGACGACAAGGATTTCGTCGCTGAGCGACTGCGCCCGGTCGCGAAGATCCTGGATCTGCTCGCGCCAGTCCTGGCGGGTGAGATCGGGAAGGAAATCACTCGGCTGCCAGATCTTTTCGACAGAACCGAGCAGGTTTAGGTTCTCACCGACAAACTCCTGCATGGATCGCAGGACTTCGAGGTGACGGTTTTGGAGTTCTTCGTGTTTCTGCATTGCACGTCAGCGAAAAGCGGATCAGCCAACGCGACCGCCACCGGGCGACAACGAATAACCGATCGAAAATGGGAAGCGATTCGGCATCGATTCCCGCGACGAGTTTATGCAGCTCGCAAAGGGCAACGTACGCCGATTCGCCCTGACAGATTGTCGCAGGAATCCGACAGAATAGACAGGACGAAATCGGCAGAAAGCGAGGACAATCGCCGAATCGAACCATCTCATTCCATACGAACTTTGCTCATGGACGCTCGTGCATCGAAATCGGTAGAGAGTTCTACAACTTGATTACCGATCCATCTACGCCCGACGATAGGATGCGGGTGGGTCGGAAGCGGGGAAGCTTTCCATCATGGCTTCGTCGATGGCATCGACGGGGGCCTGGTCGGACGGTTGGGTGGATTCGCCGGGGAACGACGCCGAACCCATGTCCTTGGCCATGCGGACCGGGCGTCCACGGCCGCGCGATGAACCGCCGTCGAGCCAGCGATTGATCCAGACCGCAGCGCCCGCGGCAACGCCTACGCTGGTAAGCAGGCGACGGTGCCGAAACACCTCCAGCGCCAACAACGCCCCGCCAGCAATGGCGGCACCCTTCAGGGCAAGATCGAGCAAATCGGGAGAATCGGTTTTCTGAGTCGGGGGAAGTTCTTTTGGCATGGTCAGTTCACTTTCCTTGTTATCTGCCCCACTGTAGGGCATCCGGAGCGACCAGGGCGTTAAATGCAATTCATCGGACGCTGGCCCGTGATCGGGTGCCGCCAGGGGTGGAGCCGGTAAAGCAATCCCGGTTGCACGGGTTGTAAGGCCAGGGGAGCGGGTCAGAAGATGTGCATGCTGCTAATTTTTCGCACTCTTTTTTGACAACCCGTAAGCCATTGGGCAACCTCACCGTCTCTAGGGAGCCCGCCGGTGCGATTTAAGGGTCCGGCATCGCTGTAACTGAAGTAATGACAAGGAGCTACGATCGTGATTCGTCGAACCGCCCCGCTCGCCAGCCGTCTCAGCAAAGCCGCTTTTGAAGCCCTCGAGCACCGCCAGCTCCTCCACGCCCCTGCGGTGGACGTCATTCCGTCGTACAACGTCCCGGTCGGCAATACGGTGCAGATTCCCATCACCGCGACCTACGACCACGGCGACAAACTCGTCTACACCGTGACCGATAACTCGGCACAGGTCGTCACGGAGTTGCGGGCGACCACCAACACCTTCATCGAGATGCGGGTGGAAGGCTACGCCACGCCGATGACGTTCCAGCTCTTCGACGACATCGCCCCGGACACGGTGCGCCGCCTGAAGGGGCTGATCCAGGCGGGCTACTACGACGGGCTGACCTACCACCGCGTGATCAACAATTTCGTCATCCAAGGCGGCGACCCCGCCGGCGACGGCTCGGGCGGGCCCGGGTTCGAGTACGACGACGAATTCACCCCCATCGCCAGCTACACCGGCGACGCCCAGCTCGCGATGGCGAACTCCGGCAAGGACACCAACGGCAGCCAGTTCTTCATCACCGAAGGGCCGCAACGCTTCCTCGATTTCAACCACACCGTCTTCGGCCAGCTCGTGCGCGGCATCGCCACCCGAAACGCCATCAGCGACGTCGCTGTCGATTCGTCCAGCCGCCCGAATTCGGTCGTGCGCATCACCAGCGTCAAGATCATCACCAACACCACCGACGCGGTCCTCCAGGTGAAACTCAACGCGATCACCAGCGGACAGATCACGGTCAAAGCGACCGGCGCTGAAGGCACTTCGTCGCGCACGTTCACCGTCAACGGCGTCACCGACTCGGTCAACAGCCCGCCGATCCTCACCAGCACGAAGAAGGTCTATTACACGAACGTCAACACGCCGATCAACATCCAACTGACGGGCGTTGATTCCGAAGGCGATGCAATCGAATACGGCGGAGAATACCTGGCCCAGAATGGATCGAGCGGATCGCTGAACGCGCAGACCGGCGTGCTGAGCATCACGCCCAAGGCGGGTTACTCCGGGCCGATCACCATTTACGTCGGCGTTCGCACCCCCAACGCCACGTCGCGCGGCAGCACGTCGGCATCGACCGGACAGCCGCTTCAGGGGATTTTTGATACCCAGCTCATCACGATCGCCGTGGGCGAACAACCGATCGCTGCCCGCGGCGTGAACATCGACGCTGCCAGCGGCGCTCCCGCCAACAGCGTGCTGGTCGCCACCTTCACCGACGGCAACGCCCTGGGCACCGCCGCCAACTTTGCCGCCAAGATCAACTGGGGCGACGGGTCGGTCACCACCGGCACGGTCGTCAAGGGATCCAAGAACAACTACTCCGTCTTCGGAACCAAGGCCTACAGCGCCGCCGCCAACGCCGGGGAATATCCGATCACGGTCGATGTCACCGGCAACCTCGGCGCGATCGCCAGTTCCACCAGCCGGGCGCTCGTCCGATCGTTCGCGTCAGTTAAAGCGGGCGTGCTGACTGTCTTCGGGACCAGCGCCGATGACCGCATCGGCATCGGTGCCAAGGGATCGAACTACGTCGTAACAGTGAACGGGCAGACGCGTGCGTTCGCCAAATCGTCGGTGACCAGCATCCAGGCGTACGGATTGGACGGCAGCGACCTGATCCAGATGGCGCCCACGGGCATGCCCGGCGTGTATATGGAAGGTGGGAACGGAAACGACGCCCTGTTCGGCTCCGCCGCCGACGATATCCTCAGCGGCGGCGCGGGGCGCGATACCATCAACTGCCTCGACGGCAACGACCGCGCCGCCGGCGGGGGCGACGCCGACACCATCTCCGGAGGCAACGGCAAGGACCGACTCTTCGGACAAAACGGTAACGACTACATCTACGGCGACGGCTCGCCCGACATCATCGGCGGCGACGCCGGCAACGACACGCTCATCGGCGGTTCGTCCAACGACACCCTCTACGGCGGCGACGGCAACGACATCCTCAACGGCCTCAACGGCGCCGACAGCCTCAACGGCGGCGCGGGACGCGATACCACCAAGTTCGATGCGAACGACGTCGCCCGGATCGCGATCGAAGTGCTGGTGTAACAACCACTTGCCGCCGCGCGTTAACGCGTCGACAAACCCTGCAATCACGCATTGACCCGCCGACTTACCGCTTCACAGACCGGCCACGGTGCCAGGCACGCGGGGGGTAGACGCATTCATTTCAGAAAGCACGGCAATCAGGTGTGCGACAAAATGATCCCGCTCGTCGCTGAACTTCGGGCATAAATACGAAAAAACCCGAAAAACCGACGGAACAATCCGTTGCCACGGCGAACAACCGCCGGTACGCTATCTGCATTGTCAGGGGATATGCTCCGTCGCGCCGTTTGGTCATGGCGATGCGGTGTTGGAAATGGAGTAGCTCCATGGGTCGGGGAACCGGCGCGCGACGCGCAGTATCGCTGGGTCAGAAGTCGCTTCTGTCGGCGGTGGACGAGTTGTTTCCGCCGGGCACACCCATCCCTGCGCCGTCATTTCTGACCGCAGTCACGTCGCTGCTCCGCGCACAGCAGTCGTCGCTGGTGGTTATGAAGCTGGATCACGACGAAACGGTGCTTCGCGTGCTCGACAGCACTTACGTCAACGCCCCACCCGCCGGCGAAGCAAAGTTCGACGACGGCGTGCGCAATCACCGCGCCTGGTCGAGCTGCCCGCTCGCGCATCGCCTGCACCGTCGCTGCGTTCGCAGGCCGTGGGCGAAGTTCTGCTACAGCACGCTCGCATGGGCCAACCGCATGCACCGGCGCGGGCTGACGAGCTTTTCCCTCCAGTTTTTGCGAAACATGGGCGTGAAACGGGAAGTGTCGTCGCTGCTGCCGGTCGATACGAACATCTACTCGCTGATCACGCTCTACCGGCTCGATGACAACGCCCGACCGTTCTCTCGCGAAGAGCGCCGTACGCTCGCGGCAATGCACGACGTCTTCAGCGGCCGAATCATCGACCTGCGCGCCCGGGCGCTGAGGCAGGAACTGCCCGTCGCACTCCAGGCTACCTTTTCGCTCATCCTCGCCGGGCAATGCGAAAAGGAGATTGCCCGCCAGACGCACCGCAGCCCCAATACGATCCACGATCACGTGAAACGCATCTACCAGCACTTCGATGTCAGCAGCCGCGGGCAGCTTATGGCACGGTTCGTCAGCCCCCACCTGATGAGCCGCCGCAGCATGGAAACCTCCCCGCCCGCGTAAGCCCGCGCGCCACCAAACACAACGCCGGGCAGGACGAAGCTGCATTTTACGTCGCGGCGGTGATTGCGAGTTGGTCGACGTTGGCGCCGCCGGCGCTGGTGGAGGCGACGGCCTTGATCGTCACCGCCCCGGCGGGCAGTAGCACGTTGTTCAGCGAAACGGTTGACCACTTCTTCCAGCCGCCGGTGGGGGCGAAGTTGAGCGTGCCCACCAGTGTGTTATTGACGAAGATCTGTAGCGGGCGATTGGTCGTCGCGCCGTTGGCGTAGCGGAAGGTGAGCTTGGTCGATTTGGTCGCCACGCGCGTGAGCGAGTACGTGACGGCCGAACCGTTGCTGCCGTAGTCGGCGTAGCCGGTGCCGGTGTAGCCGGTGTTGGCGGTTGATTTGACCGTTCCGCCTGTCAGCGTGGCGTTTTCGGATTGGATCGTCACGTCCGGATCGGTCGGTGCCGGTGGTGGGGGCGGTGGCGGCGTGACGGTCGCGGGGGTGACGGTGATCTGATCGATGTTCGCCCCGCCGACGCTGGTGGAAGCGACGGCCTTGATCGTCACCGCGCCCGCCGGCAGGGAGATGCCGCTGAGCGACACGGTCGACCAGGTGTTCCAGTTCCCCGTGGGCGCGCAGGCGATCGTGCCGACGAGCTTGCCGTTGACGAGGACCTGTAGCGGCCGGTTCGAGGTGCTGCCATTGGCGTAGCGGAAATCGAGCTTACTGCTACCGGCGACCGCCCAGTTGATCCCCCACTCCGCGGACGA
>JBBQQZ010000254.1:0-5942 GCA_038215325.1 Tepidisphaerales bacterium
GGGACGGGTTGTATTGAGCGAGAAGTCTGAAGGGTGAAGGATGAACGCTGGATGAGTTGATGCAACATTTCGTCGTTCATCCTTCGAACCCTCTGAATAATACGGATCGTGGGTGATCCACGCGCCTGTAGCTGCGACGCCAGCCTCGCCCCATTGTTTGTAACGTAAGCAGAAATGGGCGACGCAGGCGTCGCAGCTACACCGCGTTCTGAGCGCGGGGTTCACGCACGAACCGTATAACCCTGGCTGTGGCGCAAGTTGTCATCCTGAGGTACTCCGAAGGATCTTGTCGGCACGCAAAAGGCCCGCAAATCACGTAGTCGAGTAGATGCTTCGGGGTACCTCAGCATGACATTCTGGAAATAATCAGGTTATTCAGAGGATTCCTTCATCTTTCATCGTACAGATTTCACCAGCCCCGCCAGCACCTGGGCGGCGAACTGGTCGTCCATCGGGCCGATATGATCGCCGGCGTTGCCGATCTTGATCCACTTGGGGTCGTAGGGCAGTTGTTTCAGCTTCGGATCCTTCGATTCAAACCCCACGTACCCCGCCGCGTCGGTCTTGACGCGATCGATGGTGCCCATCGCGCGGGTTCCGTATCCGAGCACCAGGTCGTCATGCTCGCTGTACAGCGAGATCGCCTGCCGTGTGTGCGCCAGCGCCGGGGACAGGTCGTAGCCGGGCGAGAGCGCCGACGCCAGCATCAGCAAGGTGTCGATTTTCACGTCATCAGGCAACAATTCCAGCGTCCACACCGCGATCCCCGTCCCCGCCGAGTGGCCGGTGAGGATGATTTTGGTTCGCGGGTCGTCGCGATAGATTGTCGTGATCTGCTCCGCCAGCTTCCGGGCCTCGATCTTGTTGTGATCGAGCTGTCCCAGCGCCAGCAATCCGCGATATTCCCGCGTCCAGTCGGTGATCTGCCCCTTGGGCGCGACCCCTCCTTTGACCAGCCCCTTCACCAGCCGTCGATCGATCGGCATTTCCCCGGCGATCCCCGGCAAGTGGATCAGCACCGGTGCCGGCAACGGCTTCGGCGGGGCGTCGGCGACGTTCGGGGCGCAGCTCAGTCCAAGCACCACGAGCAGAAGCAAAACCACGCGGGACTTCAGCATGAAGGTTCAATTCTTTCGCAAAGAGCGCAAAGACGCAAAGGGCGCAGAGAAAAAACGAAATGGTTTTCCTTTGCGCCCTTTGCGTCTTTGCGCTCTTCGCGTGAATCGAAACCGGCCTACTCGGTAACCGCGACCACCACCCACTGTCGGCCCCACTCGAGGGCCTCGGTGTGGGTGGGGAAGAAGACGTCGAGTTTCTGACCGCGAATGGCTCCGCCGCGGTCGATGACGGGGACGGGGGCGGCGTCGTGGTAGCCGGGGATGCTGATCTGCGATCCGAACGGCAAGACCGACGTATCCGCCGCGACGAACCGGCCGGCGTTGTGGCTGACGGGCAGGCCGGAAGCCGTCACGCCGATCGCGTTCGGGCCGCAGCACTTGGTGCAGGGGCAGTAGGCGGTCACTTCCATCCACACCGAACGAACCGGGCGAACCGTCGATGACAGGGATGGCATCGCTGTCGCATCCTGCATCAATTCTTCCGCCGGCGTCGGGCTGGGCGGGCGTGCGACCGTCGCCGACCTCTCCCGATCCGACTTCTCTGCATTGGCGCGATCCGCACCAACACTCAACACCGCCGCGATCAACATCGCGGCGAGGGAGAGGAGAAATTGAGGTCGTGTACGCGTCATTCGAATCCGTTCAACCGACACCGTACGATCCGGCGGGAAGAAAATACTTAAAGCGTTTCGCCGTCCCTGGCCGATGTCACTGACAGTATTTCTATTCGCCTCCCACGGCACGGTCAATCGCATCTTGAACGATGAAATCCGATTCACGCGCAATAATTGCGCGTGATAATCCGTCGTTCGTCCACAACGCGCAGATTCTGCCTGAAACCCGCCTCGCCGATCAAGTAAACAGTATCGAGTAACCGCGAACCCGCCGCGGAACCGATAAATCCTGCTGTGTTGTCCCTGATCGATCCGCTCGAACGCCGTCAACTCCTCGCCGCCGTCAGCTTTGTCGGCACGGCGGGGGATGATCGCGTCGTCTTCAGTACGATCAGCGCCACCACCCTGCGCCTGACCATCGGCGCCAAGCTCCACGTGATCGATCCGCGAAAGATCGACCTGATCAACCTCCAACTGCTGGCAGGACACGACCGCGTGACGTTCCTGAACGCCCCGCCTTCGACACTCCGGCTCAAACTCGACGGCGGCGACGGAAACGACACCCTCTACGGCTCGCGCGGCAACGACACCATCCTCGGCGGCGGCGGAAACGACTTCATCTCCGACGGGCCAGGCAACGACTCCGTTGACGCCGGCGGAGGCGACGACCATCTCTTCTCCGGTGCAGGCAACGACACGCTCATCGGCGGCTCGGGCAACGACGTCCTCAACACCGAGGCCGGCAACGCCGGCTTCAAAGACAGCCTGCTCGGCGGGACCGGGCACGACACAATCACCGCCGCCTACGGCACCGCCACCCTCTCCGGCCAGTCCGGAAACGACACCCTCACCGCAGGCTCCGCGTCCGCCACCCTCCAGGGAGGCGACGGCGACGACTCCCTCGTCGGCGGATCCGGTCACGACCTCCTCACCGGCGGGTTCGGCGTCGACACCCTCAAAGGCAACGCCGGCAACGACACCCTCTGGGGAGGCGAAGACACCGACCACCTCTCCGGCGGGTCCGGCAAGGACGAATTCCACGCCGGCTCGGGAGACGACTACATCCGCTCCATCGACCTCACCTTCAACGAACTCGTCGACGGCGGCTCCGGAAAAGACCTCGCCTACATCGACCGAGACAAACTCACCGGCAAACCTCGCGACTATCTGATGAGCATCGAAAAACTCGTCTAGCGTTCCGTCCGCCCTGATACCTTTGGGTGCCACGGCTTGGTATTCCAAGCCGTGGTAGGCTGGCAGGCTTCGGGGCGCGTGGAAGCGTTCCACGGCTTGGCGTACCAAGCCGTGGCACCCATTAGAATAGGCTGGACGGAGCACTACCTTCTTCAAAACGTACGAAAACTGACGCTGGGCAGGAGATCCTTCGTATTACCTCAGGATGAAACCTTCTCGTATTGTTCGATACAGGCGTACGCATTCCGCGCTGGCCGCGCCGCAAAGTGGAGCGCTCGGGGATGCCAGAAGCGCTCGGCTTCGCGTCGCGGCTTACCTGGGGTTGTCGCGACTCGATCAGTTTCACGCCGCCTGGGCGATGGATGCGCGGGCGTTGAGGAAGTCTTCGGCGGCCTGGACCGAGAGTGGGCGGGAGAAGAGGTAGCCCTGGCCGTAGTCGCAGCCCATGGTTTGCAGGAGCAAGCGCTGCTCGTCGTCCTCGATCCCTTCGGCGACCACTTTCAGCTTCAGGTTGTGCGCCAGCGTGATGACCGACCGCAGCACGGACGCCACTTCGGGATGGGTCACCATGTCGCCAACGAATCGGCGGTCCACCTTCAGTTCGTCGGCGGGGAATTCGTGGAGGCAACTGAGGGAGGAGTAGCCGGTGCCGAAGTCGTCGATCGACAGCCGCACGCCGGTGGATTTGATGGCGTCGAGCACGCGCAGGCCGCTGGCGGTGTCTGCCATGATCGTGCTCTCGGTGATCTCCAGCTTGAACAAGCGCGGCTCGATGCCGGTGGTCCCCAGCATATCCTGGAGCGTGGCGAGCAGATTCGGATCGGTGAGTTGCCGCCGCGAGAGATTGGCGCTCATGTTGAACCGGGGCAGTGACGGGAATCGCGCCTGCCACTGAGCCAACTGGTGCCCCGCTTCGTGCAGAACCCACGCGCCGATGGGGTTGATCAGTCCCATGTCCTCGGCAACCGGAATGAACTCCGCCGGGCTGACCAGGCGGCCGTCTTTCGTCCAGCGGATCAGCGCTTCAAAGCCCGCGAGCCGTCCGGTGCGGAGCGAGAGAATCGGCTGGTAGTGCAAGGTGAATTCCTGCCGCTCCAACGCGGTTCGCAGGTCGCGTTCCAACACAAGCCGCGCGACCGATTCGGCGTGCAGCGCGTCGTCAAACATCGCGTAGCGGTTCTTGCCCGAGTCCTTGGCTTTGTACATCGCGGCGTCGGCGTCGCGCAGCAGATCGGTCTCTGCGGTGTAGGTGTCATCCCCGACCGCGATTCCGATGCTGGCGGTGATCTCGACCACGTTTCCGTCCAGTGAAACGGGCTGGCAAACGGTCGCTAGCAGACGTTCGGCGACGCGAGCGGCTTCGGACGGTTCTTTGATGCCGTCGAGAAGGACGGTGAATTCGTCGCCGCCAAGCCGGGCGACGACGGACTGATCGCCGTCGATGACGTTATCGGAGATCGCGATGGCGTCGGTCGAGCGCAGCGACTCGCGCAGCCGCTGAGCGACCGTCGTCAGGAGGCGATCGCCAGCGGCGTGGCCGAGGCTGTCGTTGACGAGTTTGAAGCGGTCCAGGTCCATGTAGAGGACCGCGAACTTATATCCGCTATCGCGATGCACGTGGCGCAGGCACTCGGCGACGCGGGCGTGAAAGAGCGTGCGATTGGGCAGTCCGGTCAGGGCGTCGTGCAGCGCGTTGTGCCGGAGCGATTCCTCGGCCGCACGGCGTTGGGTCACGTCTTCGTGGGTCACCACCGCTCGCGCCGGGCCGTCGCCGGCGAAACGCGAGACGCGCACGATGAACCAGCGGTTCTTGGTCGGCGCGTGGCAGGGGTATTCGAGTTCGAACAGATCGGTTTCGCCGCGCAGGACGGACCGGATACCGTGCGCCACCGATTCGGACCCGGCGGCGTATCGCCCGGTGGCGGCGTCGCAGACGTCCAGATAGTTCCACCCCTCGGCGCACTGTCCTTGTCCGCCATTGGCACCGGCGAATCGTCGCCACGCCTCGTTGACCGACAGGATCGTCCCGTCCGCATCAACGATCGCGATATGCGCCGATAGCGCATCGACCGTCGAATGCGCGAACGCCTCCGACGCCTCGATTCGCACGGCTTGCTCGGCACGCTGCCTCAGTTCCGATTGCACGCGGGCGAGATTGAAGCGCAATTCCATCTGGCTGGTCACCTGATGGGCCAGAACGGTCAGGTTTTCGGCTTCGTCGGGGGTCAGTTCGCGCGGGACGCGATCGACGACGCAGAGCACGCCGATGGCGTGACCTCCTTCGACGATCAACGGGGCACCGGCGTAGAAGCGGATATGCGGCTCGCCAATGACCATGGGGTTGTCCATGAATCGCGGGTCGGTGGAGGCATTGGGTACGACGAACAGGTCGCGACCGAGGATAACGTGGCCGCAGAAGGAGACGTCGCGGGGGGTTTCGGTGATCGCGAGCGCGAAGTTCGACTTAAACCACTGCCTCTCGACATCGATCAGCGTGACTGCGGCCATGGGCGCGCGGCAGATGCGTGCCGCCAGCGCAGTCAGGTCGTCGAAGGTTTTCTCCGCGGGTGTATCCAGAATGTTGTACGAACGCAGGCGCGACAGACGCTCCGCTTCGTCGGCGGGGATGGACGGCTTCAACATACGCTCCACTCGTCGACACGCCAGAACCCGGATCCCCTTGGTGGGACATCCAGTGTTTGATTTGTCGCGCGCTACAATCTCCGACCACTGACTGAATCGGCACGGGGAGGGGCGGGCATAACTTCAACGTGCGTCATAGATGTCCCAGCGGGGCACGAACGGTGCAGACAGCGCGCAATGGGCACCCTTATCGCGCGCCAGGGGACGCCGTGTGTCGATTTGTCGTACGGCGCTACGCCTTGCGGTCGTAGATCCACTTGAAGGGATATTTTGGTTGGGTTGCCAGGTGGTCGGTGACGGCGTCGGCCATGCTGACGTAGCGCTCGGCCTGGCCGCAGAGGTATTCCTGCGCCTTGGCGGCGGCACCGGTGAC
>JBBQQZ010000255.1:0-5863 GCA_038215325.1 Tepidisphaerales bacterium
CGTCGATTCTAGCACCCCGCCGCGTGACGAGAAATAGTGGCAAACCCCGTTACCGACTCAAAAACGCACATCATGCTTCCGGACGCCGCTCGACTGTTCAAGCCGCGGGCACGAAACGTCCGATAATAGAGCAATGAGCGCCACCGCTGCCGACATTGTCTGGACGACCGCCCGCGACGGCTCTCGCACCGCGCGGGTGGGCGGGAAGTGGGCGGGCGGGTGTTCCGTACCCCGGCGCGCCGCGGAGTTGATGCTCCGCAATCTCACCGTCAAAGGACAAGTCGCGTGCCTTCTGCTCCCCACGCACGCCCAGCAGGTGGCGGTTTGCCTGGCAAGGACCGACCCCGCCACAGCGCTGATGGTTCTGGTCGATAGCCAGGCGTCGCTCGATCTAATCCGCGCCTGTCATGATTTCACGGGCTTCGAGAATCGCCTGTTCTTCGCCACCGACGAAGCGTCGCTGCGGCTGATCTTCACCCGCCACCCCGGCCTGCCCATCCCGCAGCAGTTCATCCGCACGCCCGTCACCCCTTCCGAGCCCGCCGACGCCGCGATCGTCTGGGCGCAGCGGGTGTTCTCCGACGTCCTGGCCGACCACGCCAAACGCGCCAGCGCCGCACGATCGGGCTGGGCGCCCACCTCCGATCGCCTTTGCGTCGTCGTCTCGCGCCGCTTCCGGCTCTGGAACGACGCCGGCGACCAGCTTGCCCGCGCGCTCGACGCCGACGTCATCGATACCGATCTGGCAACGCAAACCTCCGTCGCGCTGATCGCCGAGCGCGCCAAAAGCGCCGCCGCGATGGTGATGGCGGATGTCGGTCGCGCGGATCGGCCGGAACTGCTCTCGCCGCGCCAGCCGTGGATCACCTGGATCACCCAGCCGCGTATCCCCGCGTTCGTGCCCGGCTCGCCACGCGATGCTCTGGTCGTGATAGACGAATCGCTCACCGATCTTGCGCTCAAACACGGCTGGCCGTTCGATCGCGTGCGCGTCGGCGCATTCCCGCCGATCCCCCGAAGCGCAATCGCGCAACCGAACCAACCTCTCGCGCTAATCGCCGACCTCCCCGACCTCGCCCCGCCGGCGGAGGTGCAGGAGTTTTCGAGCTGGCGGGTCGTCTGGGACGCGATCCGCAAGGATCTGCCCGACAACCCCCACCGCCTCGCCGGCGACATCGACGGCTACCTCGACAAATCCCGCCGCCACTTCGGCGTGCCCGCCGACAATTTCCCGCAGCAAACCTTCATCGACCGCCTGATCGCCCCGGCCTACCTCATCGGCATCGCCCGCTGGCTGGTCCGCGAATCAATCCCGCTGACGATCTACGGGCATGGCTGGGAGAGCGTCGAAGCCGTCCGCAGCAGTCACCAGGGCGCGATCGACTCGCGCGAGCAACTGAATGCTGCACTCGATAGCGCACGAGGTCTGATCGACGCCTCAATCGCAGCCTGCCACCCGGCGCGTTCCATCGGCGTCCCTCGCGTCGCCACGTTCGGCCGAACGCCCCAGCGCATCGCGCATGAGGCGAAGGCCATGATCACCGGCCCAACGCTCACCCCTATCTCCAGCACCGTCGCGCCGCTTAGCGCACCGCTCATCCGCGCCCTCCTCGCGTAGGGGAAGGTCCGCAGGACCGCCTTCATCGCCCCGAACGATCGCGGTTCAGCTATCGGACGTTCGCGCACCGGATAGTCAGATCATCTTCTCAACCTCCCCCACTTTCACCCCGATAAGCGTGGTAGCTGTACCCCTTTGTGAAGGAGCCCCTATGCCGTCGTTGCTTGAACTTGTCGAACGTGTGAACAAAGGCGAACTGATCGACTCGGCGTTGCTCGAGGTCTATCAGGAGTCGTCGAATGCCGCCGAAAAATTTCTCGCCAATCATGCCCGCGCGATGCTCGATCTTCGCCGCTCGCACACCTACCTGCTCGAAGCGCTCGAAGCGATCGACTACGCCGACCAGAAAGTGCTGTTTCAGTTCCTGGCGGTGCTCGGGTTCCTCGGATTATCCGAACAGCGGGCCGCGCCGGTAATTAAGTTCGGCGCCGCTGCCATCAGCCGCCGCGAGGTGGCGCTCGGGCTGGAAGCGATCCAATCGGGCGTGTTGCAGGACGCGCAGCAGGACAGCTATTTCACCCGCGATCGCGGCAACAGCGGCCTCGTCGCTCAGCAGTACGATCGCGCCGCCCAGGCCATCGGCTGGTTCCCGCCGGGCAATTGCGACTGGAACAACCCGCAGCTCAAGATCGCCTTCCTCACCAGTTCGCTCGGCGACGACGACGCCGCCGCCCGCATGTTGCTGGGCATCTCCAAGCACATCGATCAGAAGGACGTGAAGATCCACGCCTACAGCACCGAAGCCAACGTCCGCCGCGAGAAGCAGGCGTTTACGCAAGGGCCGTTCACCGGTCCCAGCAGCAAGCGCGGCAAGGAGACGATCGAAACGCTCAACCGCCGCAAGGTATCGACGTGGATCGCGCCGCTCGATCAGGACCTGGCATCGGCCGCTCGTGAACTGGGCCAGCAGATCTTCCGCGACCAGATCGACGTGCTGATCATCGACGCCGGCCTCGCTGATCCGATCGCCGCGGTCGTCGCGAACTGGCAGATCGCCAAGGCGAAGATCAACCTCGTGCGCCGCTCGCCTTTGCTTGCGGGCGCGGTTGACGCCGCGATTTATCTCGATTCCACGCTCCAGAAGGCTGACGAATCACACTGGCGCATGAAGTCGACCGACGCCCAGTTCGTCCAGGAAGGCATCGAACCGACCAACACCGAAGCTGCCTCCGCCCAGCGCAGCGCGTACGGCATTCCCGAACAGTCGATCATCCTCGCCACCACCGCCGACAACGACGGGAATGTGAGCGAGGCCTTCCTCGACGCCGCCGTGCAAATTCTTCGCCAGCACCCGCAGACGGTTCTGCTGGTGGCGGGTGAAGCCGATCAGGCCGTCGTGAAGCGCCGGCTGGATTCGGCCGGGCTGTCCAAGCGCGTGGGCTTCGCGGGCAAGCGCAAAGACCTTGCCGATTTCCTCCGCATGGCCGACGTCTACCTCGCCCCGTTCCCCCGCAACGCCGTCGCCGGCACGCTCGCTGCCATGAGCGCCGGACGCTCGATCGTCGCGATGTCCGGTGCCCCCGACGACAGCCAACGCGCCGAAAACCTCATCGGCGCCGAACTCACCGTGCAGAATCTTCCCAGCTACGTCGACCGCGCCGCAACACTCATCCGCGACCCGAATCTCCGCAACCAGACCGGCGAAACCCTCAAAGCCCGCGCCGGTGGACAGTTCGGCTACGAACACACCGCCCGCGCCATCGAAGCCATCTGCCGCGGGCTGCTCCATCCGCCCCAGGAACACCGGCAGGCCGCGTGAGGACGGAAGTACTGCGAAAGAAGGCTGAGGACTGAGGAAAACCCATTTCCTCAGTCCTCACCACTCAGTCCTCAGTCCTCATCACTCTCCCCAATCAGCTATAATCCCGGCATGCTTCACACGATCTGTCTCCTCGCGCTGCTCGCACAAACCCAGCCGGCCGTTGACGAAACGCCGACCACTCAACCGACGCTCGAACAACTCCGCGCCGAACACAAGCAGCTCATCGACCAGGAATTCTCCTCCCTCCCCACCCAGCCCGCGAGGCCCATCGGCAAGATCCTGTCGGTCTCGATCGATCAAGAGCACCTGCACGTGAAACCGCTCGTCGAAGCCACCAACGGTTCCGTCGCCATCAACGCGACCGACTGGCCCGGCCACATGCATCTGGCGGTTGGGGCACCGAACACACTGATGTTCCATCTCAAGCACGTCGATCTATCGCGCAAGGACGAGATCGCGACCTACACGCAGATCATCACCGGCGTCGACTACCTCCAGATCAGCCGCGACAGCGAATCCGACAAAGGGCTGTCGTCGGTCACGATGATCCAGTCGCGCCAATTCGCCGACGAAAACGACGACCCCATCCGCGTCACCGTCCGCCAGGTGCCCGACGACGAAAACGCCGGCCCGGGACTCAGCATCCTGCTCTCCGGTGCCAGCTTCGAAGCGCTTCGTCGCGACCACCCTGCCGAGCTGCGCAAGTACCTGCTGCCGATCCTCACCGACCTGCACGCCGGCGACCTGCTTCGCGCCAGCGACCCGAAAACCGCGTGGCAGGTGCTGGGGACCGAGGTTCAGATCGATCCCAAATTTCAGGCGCAGGTGAGCGCGCTGGTAAAGAAACTCGACGCCCCCGACTTCGCCGCCCGCGTGGCGGCGGAGGAAGAGCTGACCGCGCTGGGCGCCCCCGGTGCCGCAGCGCTGGCGCGCATGGACGTCGCAAGGCTCTCGCCTGACCCGCGCGCGACCGTCGAAACCGTCATCCGATCGAACCAACCCCTCCCGGCCGATCGCGTGATCGCGCTGCGCAAGGACACGTCGTTCCTCCTCGACACCCTCCTGCTGGACGATCTGGCGTTGCGCAAGGCCGCTGCATCACGCCTCGGCGACCTGCGCGGAAAAGCCGTCGATCTGCCCGACGATCTGAAACCCGAAGAACGCGAACAACGCGTCGAAGCGCTAAGGCAGGAACTGACGCCGACCCCACAACCCGCGACGCCGTGAGCGACGGATAATCATATCAGTTTGTTTCCAACTGATATGATAATGCGGTCGGCAGGGTGGGGTTCATCGCGACCACTCCAGGACATGGTGGGGACGAACTCTACGCTGCAAACACAACTCAAGTCGCCTGAAACCCCGCCGCGCCCAGGGTGTCGCGGACGCGTTCGATGTGGTCGAAACCCTGCGTCTCCATCACCACGCTCACCGCCACCTGCGCCACGTCGCTTGGCCCGAAGTTGCGGTCGTGCGACACTTCCTTGATGCTCGCGCCGGCCGACGCGATCGTCGTCAGCAGTTGCGCCAGCGAGCCCGGCCGATCCGATATCTGCACCACCACGCGGCAAAGCCTGCCGTCCTCGCGAAGCCCGCGCTCGATGATGCGCGACAGCACCGTCACGTCGATGTTCCCGCCGCACAACACCAGCACCACCGTCTTCCCGCGGATTTCATCCTTCGCGTCGATCGCACCTGCCAGCGCGATCGCGCCGGCGCCTTCGACCAGGGTTTTCTCCACTTCCAGCAGCCGCAAAATTGCCGACGCGATCTGCGGCTCATCCACCAGCACCACGCGGCGAAGCTTGTCCTTCACGATCTCGAAACACAGCTTCCCGAACTCCGCGACGCCCAGACCGTCCGCGAGCGACGGCTTCGTCGCCACGCGCGTCACGCATCCGGCCTGCAATGATGCGTGCAGCGTCGGCGCACTGACCGACTCCACGCTGTACAGGTCGATCGACGGCTTCAGCGTCTTCACCGCCACGCTCATCCCCGCCAGCAGCCCGCCGCCGCCGGTGGGGATGAAAATCGCGTCGGTCTGCGGGACGTCGTCCAGGATTTCCAGCGCCAGCGTGCCCGCGCCGGCGATAATTCGCTCGTCATCAAACGGCGGCAAAAACACCCGATCATCCGCCGCCGCCAGTTCCAGCGCGCGGGCGCGAGCGTCATCAAACGCCTCGCCATGTAGAATCACATTCGCACCGTAGCCGCGGCAGTTGCTGACCTTCACCAGCGGTGCCCACTTCGGCATCACCACGGTGACATTGATATCCAGCTTCCGCCCGTGATACGCCACCGCCTGCGCGTGATTGCCCGCCGACGCACAGATCACGCCGCGACGCTTCTCGTCGTCGGTCAACTGAAGCAGCCGATTGCACGCGCCGCGTTCCTTGAAACTGCCGGTCTGCTGGAGGTTGTCGAGTTTCACGTACGCATTCGCGTCCAGCAACGCCGACAGATGATTCGACCGCACGCACGGC
>JBBQQZ010000256.1:0-5823 GCA_038215325.1 Tepidisphaerales bacterium
GCCGCTGATGGCGGTCATCCACCTCGCGACCGCGCTGGGCATCCCGTCATGGGTCAGTTGGATGGCCGATCTCGTCCCGTCGCGCGTCAACGGGCGTTTTTTTGCCCGGCGGTCGCAATGGGGCATCGTCTCGGCGGCGCCAGTCACATTGCTCGCAGGCTTCGCGATGGAGTATTTCGCGCCGGCTGAATCCACGCCGCAGCGATTGCTGCATGTCTGTTCTGCGGTCCTGTTTGTCGTGGCGTTTTTCGGGCTCGCGGACGTGTTTCTCTATCAGCGAATTCGCTACCGTCCCGCCAAACCCGCGACGCAGGCAAAACCATTGCTCGCACCCCTGATCACGCCACTTCGAAGCAACCGCTTCATGGTATTCACCTTGGCGGCCGCTGTTGTCACGCTCGCGACCGCGCCGATGGGATTGTTTACGCAGAAATTTCTTGTCGACCGCGTGGAAGCAGGTGCGTCGGCCGTGCAGATCATGTTGACCGTCGTCCCGATGGTGGCGCAATTCCTGGTGTATCCGTTTGTCGGTCGATGGGCGGATCGCTTCGGCATCACGCCGCTGGTGATCGTCGGCGCGATCGGAATGGTCCCTGCCGGCGCGGGCTGGCTGCTGGTCGGACATTCGACCCTCTGGATCGGCTACCCGCTTGCGGCGGTCGGATCGGTTGTGGCTACGGCGCTGGAGATCGCGAATCTCAAGTTGCTCCTTGAGTTCTCCGGCTCAAAAAGCCACGGCGGGGGCTCCGCCAGCGGGTTTACGGCGGTCAACCATGTGATCGTCAGCGTTGGCGGCATCGTGGGAAGTTTCGGCGCAGGCTACCTGCTCGATCTGCTTTCAGGCAGGAGCGTTCAAGTTGCGCCGGGGGTTTCTCTGGGCGACTACGATGCGTTGTTCCTGCTGAGCGTCATGTTGCGGCTGCTTGCGATGGGTGTCGTGCTGACACTGCTGCGAACACGAAACGCCACCGCACGCTAATGCCGCGAAGTTAAGACGTAACACAATGTTTTTCCCGGAGTTGTGATTTGGTAACTGTTTACCGTCGCGCCGCGATTTTATCATCGGGAGGGGGCGCGCCAGGCGATCGGATTTGATATTCACCCGGCGGCATGGATGCCCGCTGGTTTGAAAAACGCCATGAGCAGATGTGGGACGAAGTCCATACGCTTCGGACGGCGAACCGTCATCTGGATTTGGAGTTGCGCACACTTCGGCCGCAGGCGTATCGCGACGGGATCAGGATCGGGCAACTCGAAGCGATCGTCCGGACGCTCCGCGAGGTGATGCGCAAAATCACCGGCGGCAGCCGGAACAAACCCGGCGCAGAAGCCTGGTCAATCCTCGCCAGCGTGATACGCAAGCGCCGAACAACAGGGCCGCGACGTCCTGGCCACGATCAAGACGCTCCTGATCGCCGAATGGTCCGGCCAAAACATCTCTCTGCTGACCGACACCAGCTAACTTCACCGGCGGGACGGTAAACAGTTACCGCGATGCAGTCGGGAGAACAGCCTAACGAAACAACGGGGTTGAATCCGCTACGCGCGATTGACCGACATGCAGGCTTGGGAGCAGAAGTGTCTCAATCAACCCGCGAAGACCAAGCGGATGTGGATCGACGCGTCGCTGCTCCAATTTCTATAGTCATCACACAGAATGATGCTAGACTGTGATGGTTAAAGGACCGGCGTATGGCCATTACGATACAACTTCCACCTGGCATTGAATCCAACCTGCGAGCTGACGACCCTCATCTTGAGGAATCACTCCGCGAGCGGATACTCATCGACGCGTACACGGCAGGGAAGATCGGCACCGCCGACATCGCCGATGCGCTGGCATTACCGACAAGGTGGGACGCCGAACGTTGGCTGGGTGAACGGGGCGTACACATGAACTATTCCCTCACCGATCTGGAACAGGATCGCAAGAACCTTGAGCAGTTGCTCGGTCCGGCGAAGCGATGATTGTGGTCGTCTCCGACGCCTCGCCGATCAACATCCTGATTAGAATTGATCGCGTGAATTTGCTTCCCAGCCTGTTCGGCAAGGTGTACGTGCCTGCATCCGTCGTGGAGGAACTGACGGCGTGCGGCACACCGCCCGCTGTTCGAGATTTGGTGCAAACCTTCCCGTCATGGCTCTTGGTTCAGACCCCCGCGCTGGCCGCACCGGCGACTCAGGCCCGTCACCGTGGTGAGTTTGATGCGATCCAGTTGGCCTTGGAGATCGGTGCTGACGCGCTGCTGATCGACGAAGTGCGTGGGCGTCGATTAGCTAAGCAGAGGGGCCTGTCGACACTCGGCACCGTGGGACTTCTGGAACGCGCCGCGGACACGGGACTGATCGATGACCTTGCCGCCGTGCATGACCGCCTTCGTGCGATCGGCTTCCATGTCGCCGAAGCGTTGCTCGCCAATTCGCTCGCCGCGCACCTGGCTCGCAAACTGCTGGACGGCTGACACGCGCCGCCAATCAAGAATACATCACGTCCGCTGGCTCCGGCACATAACCTTGGTGCCAGGTGCGGGAGCGGGAAAGATTCACGGTGATTTATGGCAACACGAAATGGCAGGCGATCGACGGGTGAGGCGCAGGAGCCCTCTCCCCGACGCCCGTTCAAGGAACTCCGTTGCGGTGGCCTCAAGGATGTCGTGTGGGAGGGGTGCTGCGTGACGCGAGGGGTGACGGGGGCGTTAGCGCGTAGCCGGTAGCGGGTAGCGGGGATCGCGGGTGCCGCGACAATGCGAAAAACCGGTGCGCGGAATTCCGCTCCGTGTGCAGATCTGATAGGCTTAGCCCTGTTCCTGACCGGCGCAGGCCGTGATTGTGTCGATTTTGTCTCGATTCTTTGCAGCCACTTGTATCCGGCGAACGCTCCTATATATTCAAAAGACAAAATGGTCCCATGATCCTTCTTAAGGAGCCGGGCCGGTTTTACGACAGCAGGTGACCTTATGTCCTATGAAGACCGCAAGATTCGGATTTTGATCGGTAAGCCAGGCCTCGACGGGCACGACCGCGGGGCCAAGTACGTCTCGCAAATCCTGCGTGATGCGGGTTTTGAGGTGATTTACACGGGTATTCGCCGCAGCCCGGAGCAGATCGTCGATGCCGCCGTCCAGGAAGACGTCGCCGCCATCGGGTTGTCGCTGTTATCCGGGGCGCACAACGTGCTCTTCAAGCGTGTGATCGACCTTCTCAAGGCGCGGGGCGCGAGCGACATTGTCGTCTTCGGTGGCGGAACGATCCCGCCGAAGGACATCCCGGGACTCAAGGAGATGGGCGTCAGCGCCGTCTTCACCCCCGGCACGCCCGCAAAAGTGATCGTTGACACCCTGAAGGCCAAGCTCTGCCAACCGGCGTAAGTCTTAATGCAGACTGATCTTACCACCCTCACCGAGCAAGCCAAAGGCGGCAGCGTGCGCGCCGCGGCGCGGTTGATGAGCATCATGACCGACGCCCCCCAGCGTCTGGCCGAGCTGCTGCGCGGCAGCCATGACTGGCCTCAGCCGAGGCTGGTGCTGGGCATTACCGGGGCACCCGGATCAGGCAAAAGCACGCTCACCGACCACCTCGCCCACGAATACCGCACCCGCTACCCCGACCGCCGGCTCGGCATCGTCTGCGTCGACCCCTCCTCCCCGTTTACTGGGGGCGCTCTGCTGGGTGATCGCGTCAGGATGATGCGCCACGCGACCGACCCGATGGTCTTCATCCGCTCCCTCGCCTCGAGAGGCCACCTTGGCGGGTTGGCGCTTGGCGCAAAGGGCGTGGCGCGCGTCATGGGATTGATCGGCTGCGACGTCGTTCTGGTCGAAACCGTTGGCGTCGGGCAATCTGAAATCGAAGTCGCAATGAGCGCCGATCTCACCATGGTGGTGCTGGCACCCGGTCAAGGCGACAGCATCCAGTTGCTCAAGGCCGGGCTCATGGAGGCCGGCGACCTCTTCGTCGTCAATAAAGCCGACCGAGAAGGCGCGAATCAACTGTATCAATCCCTGCTTTCGGCCCTCCAACTCGAAGCGATGGCTAAAGCCGATCTGCGGGCCCACTGCTCGGGAGACCTGAATCCGCAACCAAACGTTTTCCTCGTCTCGGCGTCTCAGCACCAGAATATCACCGCGTTGATCGACGGGCTCGAAGCCTGGACCGATCGCGAGCAAGGTAATTGGGCCCAAGAGCGCCAGAAACAGGTTATCGACGAAGTGCGCCAGGCGCTGCTGGAAGAAGTCCGTCGCCGGGTGATCCGCACGATGGGCACGAACGGGAAAAGCCAAAGCCGTATTGAACGAATTTTGTCAGGCGAGACGACCGTCGAGCGACTGGCAACGGAAATCTTGACGGAGGTTCTGAAGTAGCACGGGCGTCCCGCCCGTGAACAACCCACGGCCGAGACGGCCGTGCTACTGGAAAGACTGAAACATGAGCGACACTAAAGACAACATCACCGCGATCGAACAAGGCAAACAGAAGTGGGACGCCGGCATGGTCGCCAAGACCCTCGGCAAGTTCCCCGAGCAGAAGAAGCAGTTCGTGACGGTGTCCGGCAAGCCGGTCGAGCGTCTTTACACGCCCGAAGCCAGCACCATCACCGACTACGCCGCCAAGCTGGGCTATCCCGGTCAGTTCCCGTTTACGCGCGGTGTGCAGCCGACGATGTATCGCGGGCGGTTCTGGACGATGCGCCAGTACGCCGGCTTCGCGACCGCAGAGGAATCGAACCAGCGCTATAAGTATCTGCTCGGCCAGGGCACGACCGGGCTGTCGGTCGCGTTCGACCTGCCCACGCAGATCGGCTACGACTCCGACGACACCATGAGCATCGGCGAGGTCGGCAAGGTCGGCGTCGCGATCGATTCGCTGGCGGACATGGAAACGCTGTTCGACGGCATCCCGCTCGACAAGGTCAGCACGTCAATGACCATCAACTCCACCGCCGCCATCCTGCTGGCGATGTATATCGCGGTGGGCGAGAAACAGGGCTTCTCGCCGGATAAGCTCAACGGCACGATCCAGAACGACATCCTGAAGGAATACATCGCCCGTGGCACGTACCGGTTCCCGCCCAAGCCGTCGCTGCGGCTAATCAGCGATATTTTCGCGTACTGCACGACCAACGTGCCGAACTGGAACACGATCTCGATCAGCGGTTACCACATCCGCGAGGCCGGCTCGACCGCGGCCCAGGAAATCGGTTTCACGCTCGCCGACGCGATCTGCTACATCGAAACCGCGCAGAAAGCCGGCCTGAAGGTCGATGACTTCGCGCCCCGGCTCGCGTTCTTCTTCGCCGCTCACTCGGATCTGTTCGAGGAAGTCGCCAAGTTCCGCGCCGCGCGTCGCCTGTACGCCAAGATCATGAAACAGCGGTTCGGTGCCTCCGACAAAAGCGCGATGCTCCGCTTCCACACCCAAACCGGTGGCGTGACGCTCACCGCGCAGCAGCCGGATAACAACGTCGTCCGCGTCGCCATCCAGGCGCTTAGCGCGGTGCTCGGCGGAACGCAGTCGCTCCATACCAACAGCAAGGACGAGGCGCTGGCGCTCCCGACCGAAGAATCGGTGACGATCGCGCTGCGAACCCAGCAGATCATCGCCCACGAATCCGGCGTGACCAACACCATCGACCCGCTGGCGGGAAGCTACTACGTCGAGAAGCTGACCGACGAGCTGGAAGCTGAGGCCGAGGCGCTGATCAAGAAAATCGACGAAATGGGCGGCGTCGTCGCCGCCATCGAACAGGGCTTCATCCAGAAGCAGATCGAAGAATCCTCCTATCGGTTCGGCCAATCGATCGAAACCGGCGACCGCATCATCGTG
>JBBQQZ010000257.1:0-5779 GCA_038215325.1 Tepidisphaerales bacterium
CATGTTTGAACAAGCCTTTAGAAACATCGACGACGCCCTCCGCAAAGAGGCCGGCTGCACCACCGAACTCGATTACACCGAGCAGACCTCCTGGCTCCTATTCCTCAAGTACCTTGATGGCCTGGAGCAGGACAACGCCGACGAAGCCGCACTGGATGGCAAGAAGTATTCCTACATTTTGGAAACGCCCTACCGCTGGGCATCGTGGGCTGCGCCGACGCAGGCTGAGGGCACGATCGATCTCAGCAAGGCGATGACCGACGATCTCACCCCTTTCGTGAACGAAAAGCTTTTCCCCTACCTCCAGAAGTTCACCACCAAGGCGACCGGCCCGGCCACGATCGAGTACAAAATCGACCAGATCTTCGGCGAGATCAAGAACAAGATCCAAAGCGGCTACAACCTCCGCGAGATCATCGATCACATTGATGAACTCAAATTCCGCTCGCAGAAGCAGAAGCACGAGCTTTCGCACCTGTACGAAGCCAAGTTTAAGAACATGGGCAACGCCGGCCCCAACGGCGGCGAGTATTACACCCCGCGCCCGCACCGGGGGCAGGCGGGCTATTCAGCGCTCCCGGTAGTGATTGCAAACTTCAGATCGACGTTGCTTCTCACCCCAGCGTCCACCACGCGGCCACGATCAGTACGCCGAATAGCAGCAGCGCCACGACCGACATCGCGATATTGAACCCGCTGCCGCGGTCCTCAAACGGCATGGCGTAGATGGGATCGGTCGTGGTGGGGATATCGCCCATGTAGCGGCTATGGTGCTTGCCCGGTTCTGTCGCGTCGATATGGGGGTGCAGATGATGCGCACCGTTCTTGTGGAGCGACTCAGCGTGTGGCGAAGCATGATGGAGCCGCTCGTTGCCCTCAACGGGCACCTTCGGCTCAGCAGGCGGCGGACGGACGTCATTCAACATCGCATCACTCCCGGATAGTCCTGTGCAATCATAGGTCGCAACCTGCAAATCCGTAGTAAAATTTAGATTAAACGCGATGAAAATCCTCTGGAGAACCCTCAATCCTTCCCGGTTTCAGGTGATCTGCCCTGTGAATGCGTGGGGAGACGCATTGGGGGCGTCAGTTCACTGGGCGTGGTCGGGTTCCCCGTTACGGGCCCGAGGGTGATTATCCGCGTCCCCGCCGACCGCGTCGGTCGGCGAAAGTAGCGATGGTGAGTCCATTGCGCTTATCGACCGTCGCGGGGCCCAGACGTGTCACGGAGTGCGTAAACCCGCGCAGCAGGGTATCTTTCGCTCCATGACCGTTGTGAAGACGATTGCCGACCTCCGCGCCGCCCGTGCCAGGCTGGGCGTGATGTCGTTTGTCCCCACCATGGGCGCGCTGCACGAAGGCCACCTGTCGCTGGTGCAGATCGCCCGGCAATACGCCCGGCACGTCGCGGTGAGTATTTTCGTCAATCCCACCCAGTTTGGCCCGCGAGAGGATTTCACGAAGTATCCGCGCCCCATCGAAGCCGACTTGGAGATGTGCAAGCAAGCCGGCGTCGAACTGGTTTTCAACCCCGAACCGGCCGAAATCTACCGACCGGGCACGCCCACTATTACGATCGACCTCCCCGAACTCACCCAAACCCTCGAAGGCCGGCATCGGCCGGGGCATTTCCAGGGGGTCTGCCAGGTGGTCGCGAAGCTGTTCAACCTTGTTCAGCCGCAGTACGCGATGTTTGGCCAGAAGGATTTCCAGCAGCTTCGCGTCCTCGAAGCGATGGCCGACACGCTCGACTTCCCGATCCAGGTCGTCGCCTGCCCGACCCTTCGCGATCCCGACGGCCTGGCGATGAGCAGCCGCAACCGCTACCTCAGTCCCGATGAACGCGCCCGCGCCCTCAGCATCTCCCGCGCCCTCTTCGCCGCCGAAGCCGAAGCAAAAGCCGGCGCACAGGTCACCAGCAAGCTCGTCGCGATCATGCAGCGTATGCTCCTCGATCCCGGCAAACTCGGCCATGTCCAACTGACCATCGACTACGTCGCCTGCGTCGATTCCAAAACCCTCAAGGCGACCGACAGCTTCGACCAGCCCGTCACCTGCGCCATCGCGGCCCGCGTCGGAATGACGCGGTTGATCGATAATGTCGTGATTGGGTAGAGTCGCAAATGCGATGTCAGCGCGCGCACTATGTACCTGGATTCAACTTGAGATGACAAACTATCACTGATATCCTGTTACCGTGCAGCACCGATTCGAAGACGACGAGCTTCGGCGGATGTTTGAAGAGCCCGACTTCCGTTCGCGGCGTTGGCACCGGGATATCGTCCGCGCGTTCCGCAAAACAATGCTTTGGATCGTTGCCGCCGACAGCGAGTTGGATTTTTACAAGCTAAAAGGGCTTCATTTTGAGAAGCTCAGTGGACGACGCACGAGCCAGTGCTCGATGCGCTTGAATGATCAGTTCAGGCTGATCGTTCGAATCGAGACGAAGGACGGGAAATCCATCGTGATCATAGAGATCGTGGACTACCATTGACGGAGCCAAGCATGAGCAAGCTGAAAATCGCCGAAGCGTTCCCGCCCGCGGAGTACATCCGCGACGAACTGGCAGCCCGAGGGTGGTCACAGGCGGACTTGGCGCGCGTGCTCGGACGTCCGCTCCAGTTCGTCAATGCGCTGTGCACCAACCGAAAGTTGATCACCGCGGAAACCGCGTGGGGGCTGTCTCAGGCGTTTGGGACTTCGCCTCAGGTCTGGCTGAACCTGCAAAACGTCTACCAACTCTGGTCAACGCAGCCGCGGTCAAATGTCGTCGAGAAACGCGCCAAGGCCTTGACGAGTTAATCAGGTGACCGCGTCCGATTTCGCGGCATCGACCGCTGTGACATCACCGCCGCCATCCCCTATAATCGGAACTCCATGTACGACCCCCATACGCTGCCCGACAACATCCTCACCACAAACCTCAAGCGAGTCGTCAACTTTGCACGCCGTTCGAGCCTGTGGCCGATGCCGTTTGCGACGGCGTGTTGTGGGATTGAGTTGATGGCGACGGCATCGAGCCGGTATGACCTGTCGCGTTTCGGTGCCGAGGCGATGCGGTTCAGCCCGCGTCAGTCGGACCTGATGATCGTCGCCGGCCGGGTCACCATCAAGATGATGCCGGTCCTCCAGCACATTTATCAGCAGATGACCGAGCCGAAGTGGGTCATCAGCATGGGTGCCTGCGCCAGCACCGGCGGCGTGTTTGATGCGTACGCGACGGTGCAGGGGATCGACCAATTTATGCCCGTGGATGTGTACGTCCCCGGCTGCCCGCCGCGTCCGGAGACGCTGATCGAGGGCATCATGGCGATCCAGCGAATCATCGACGACGAGGGCCTCCCCCCCGCGGGTCGGCGTCGGCCTCTGCAAATTGCGGTGGAACCGTCGTACGTCCCCCGCCCGCAACCCGTGCCGATCTCCATCGGCGGGCGTCCGCTGGGCGTCTGAACCCGCAACAAGCCTCAGACCGTACGCCGGATCACGCCATCGCCA
This sequence comes from Tepidisphaerales bacterium, assembly GCA_038215325.1. GTDB lineage: Bacteria > Planctomycetota > Phycisphaerae > Tepidisphaerales > Tepidisphaeraceae > BPJO01. The sequence continues at coordinate 3,496 of JBBQQZ010000257.1, forward strand.
AAATCATATTGATTTGGCTGATGGATCGTTGTGCTTGTACACTATTGCCGCAGTGGTCATTCGCCTGGGAGGGCGCATGTTTCGGTCGGCAGCAATCTGCTTGTGCGTGCTGGCGTGGTCCAACGCCGGTGCGCAAGTGTTCAACCCCCTCGATCCCGGCCAGGGTGCCGGGCAACCCCAAGCTCCAGCGCAACCCGGGCAGGTGCCCGGCGCGCTACAGGGCATGGGCAACGACGTCGCCGCGAATAACGCCGCAGCGCCCGCGTGGGTTAAGGAGGGGATGCGGCTGACCTACAAGTCTGCCGTCGCGACGACCGTCAACCAGGTCGGCGCTCCCGGCGCAGGAGGCGGCGCGGGGGTGTATACGGTCGATATTGTCGCGCTGGCGCGCGGGAAGGTCGGCCTCGAGACGCGTTTCTACGTGGGAGGGCCCGATACCCAGCAGCCGGCGACGCTCAGCACCACCACCGGCACGCTCGCCAACGCGTCGAGTTGCGATTTCTGGATCCATCCCGACCAACTCGCCAGGATGCTCAAAACGCCACCCGGCGGTGTGAAAATCGCGCAGATGCCGCTGGAAATCAACGGCAGGCAGATCCAGACGATCCGCATCCAGACCGGTCAGGCCCAGCCGGCACCCGCAGGCGGCGCGGAATCAACCGGGTACTACGAACCCGCCTCCGGCGTCCTCGTCCAGCAACTCACCAAAACTATCGGTGCGCAATCCACGCAGTCGTCCATTATGACCATGGTCGAAATGCGCGAACGCAAACTCCCCTGGTCGCTCGGTCGCCCGCCGTCGTGGCTGGCAAAGTTCAAGAAATACACCTACACCGGCGGCGTCCAGTTCTTCATTCCCGGATCCGATATTCAGGTTCCGCCCACTCCCGTCACGATCATGTACGAGGTCACTGGCAACGGGCCGAACTACATCGTCGCCCGACAGACAGTGCAAGCCGGTCAGGCCGGCGGTGGCGGGCAGTCAACGCTCGTATTCGGGCCTACGCAGTTCTGCTCGATCTATCTCCCTCCAATCGAACTGCGGCAACTGCGCCAGGGGCAGGTGTTGGATGAGGATAAGACCCTCGGCACGCGCCTCGTCGTCTCCGGTGTGGGCCAGGCGGCATATGGACGCAACGTCGCGACGATCGTCGAAGATGGTCCGGGCTATACCCAGGTCTGCGACTACGAACTCGAAACCGGCATCCTTCTTGCCGCGATGTATCAGAACAAGTCGTTAAACCAGACAGTACAAGTCGCCCTAAGCGAAGTCCGCTAGCGGGTGCCCGCCGCGCCATCGCTTCCGATCGATCGACAAACCGTGAGACCCATCATGCGAACGCTTCTCCACACGCTCTGCCTGTTCCTGCTGATGCAGACCCTGTCGCTGGCCGCCGATTTCTCGGGCAAGTACGGGAACGACAAGATCAAGGTGAACCTGCTCACCCTGCCGGGCACCGGCACGTATTTCGGCTCGGTCTCCATCGGCGACAAGGGCTACCCGCTCACCGCCGAGGCGCAGCAGGATAAGCTCGTGGGGACGTTTGACGTCGACGGGACTGCGTTCCCGATCTCCGCGACGCTCGACGGCACCAACCTCAAGCTCACCTCCGGCGGCCGCGAGCACGTGCTGGCGAAACTGGCGGGCGACCAGCCCGCGCCGCCGCAGCCTCCCGCGCAGCAGGCAAACCCGCTCGAACCCACCAACAACGCCAATCCCCAGCCCACTCCCCAGCCCCAGCCCGAACCCGCGCCCCCGCCGCAGGCGGCAGCACTCCCGGTCGAACAGATCGTCGCCAAGCTCAAGGCCCTCCCCGCCGGGGCTGCCAATCCCAATCGGGAGTGGACGATCCTGATACACCTCAACGCAGACAACGACCTGGAAAAATTCGGCCTTCAAGATCTAAATGAGATGGAGAAGGGCCTCGTCGGCAACACGGTCGAAATCCTGGCGCTGGTGGACCGATGCGCCGGCTTCGATAAAACCGACGGCGACTGGCAGGGCGCGCGGCTTTATCGCGTCAAGCCCGACGCCAACATGGGCGTCATCGCGTCGGAAATGCTGCTGGATCTGGGCGAGTTGAATATGGGCGATCAGGCAATCCTCTCGGCGTTCGTCGAAGGTGCGCTGAAGGCCTACCCCGCCCGCCAGACCGCGCTGGTCATGTGGAACCACGGCGGCGGGTGGCGGAGCATGTCGAATGACTTTCTGTCGCCCGGGTTTGAACGAGGCGATGACGTCAAACTCCCCGAACTCCGCGGCGCCCTGGAAACCGCGCTCCCG
>JBBQQZ010000258.1:0-5770 GCA_038215325.1 Tepidisphaerales bacterium
ATACCTGATCAAAAACAACATCCGCGAGAAGGGCGAGATCCAGCTCACCGCCGCCCAGGAACATCTGCGCCAACAGACCGAAAAGTACTGGCTCGTCCAAGCCCACGGCCAGCGCTTCGACACCGGCATCCCGTACGGCCTCATGGAAACGCAGTTGGCCCTCGCCCTCAACGGCATCCACCGCACGGAAATGTGCGAAGCGATCGCCCGGATTTTGGCGACGCAGGTGAAGGCGTAGGCGGCTTTTTTTCAAGCCGCCTTAGCGATCGGTCGTTCGAGTTAGCGGACCTTGCGCGGATCGGGTTCGGGCAAGGCATGGCGGACATATGCAGCCCCGCGCCGTATACAAGCCCCCGCGCGCCCGCTCGACTCCTTCGTAGCACGGCCGTCTCGGCCGTGGCCACGGGCGGGGACGCCCGTGCTACCGGACGATGGGCCAGATTCTCACGCATTTCCCTCCGTGCCTCCGTCGTGAATCCGGTTTTCTCGTAAGCGGGACGCCCACGCCACTAAAACGGCGATATCCCGTCGGCGGTGACGAGGAAGAGTTTGTCGGTCACCTGGTGGGGCATGGTGCGGTAGTCCTGGGCGACCTGGGCGGTAAGGCGTTCGACGGTGTCTTCGTCGCCGCGGAAGCAGAGGAGGATGTCGCGGTTGGGGATGGCGGCGGCGAACGGGGTGCCGAGGAGTTCGCGGAGCTTGTCGTGCAGCGTGGGCAACAGGATGCGCGTGGCATCAAACCCGTCGAGCGTCTGGAACAGGATGAGATTGACCTCGCCGTTCTCGTCCTGTGCGGCGTGGGCCTGGATCGACTGGCTGCGGGCCACCAGGTTCGCCAGCGCCAAATCGTGCAGGTCGTCGGCGGTCATCTTCCACTTGTCGAGCACTTCGATCGGCAGATACGCGATCGTGCGATCCCCATCCAGCACGTACGTGACGGCCAGCCCCTGCACCAGCGGCTGGGTGATGATGTTGGAATCCTTCAGGTCCGCCAGCTCCGCCGACACCACCATGGGGAGCAGACGTTCTTTGATCTCATCGAATGCGGCGAATCGATCCGGCGTGCCTTCGCTATCGCGCAGCAGTTCCACCGCCCACCGCTCGACGTGCCGCTTCAATTCGTCCGGCGAGAGCAAATACATGCGATACAGGTTTTCGAGCTGAGCGGTCCGCCCGTTGATTCGGATGGAGAACGATTGCTGCGCCCGGGCGATCTTCACGAGAGGGAAACGCGACCGAACGATGTCGATCACCTGCTGCGAAAACTGCTCGCGGGTTACTTCGGGCATGACGACTGGATTATAGCCGCGTTGACAGAACCTTGCGAATGACGCGGCGTATCGCGACAGAACGGATGGATTCACAATGGAGGCACTGAGACACGGAGGAAGACATGGCAGTCGAACCACAGATTTCACAGATTCCACAGATTGCAATGCATTTGAGAGCAGTGCCATCTGTGCAATCGGTGGTTCCACCTCTCGGCCATTGCTCCGTGTCTCCGCGCCTCCGTGGTGAAACCGTATTTGCATTCAATCGACATCGCCCGAGAATCGCCGGGCTGAGAAAGGAGTCTCAATGTCACAAGGTATTCGGCTCGCCATCGTGGGGGCGGGCGCGACGGGCAAGGCGCATGCGGCCGGGGCGCAGCAGGCGGGGGGGTATAAACTCGTCGCGGTTGCGGATCTGATTCCGGACCGACTCGCGGCGCTCGCGGACGCGTTCAAGATTCCGGTGGCGACGCCGGAAGCAGAGAAAGTCGTCCTCGATCCCACCATCGACGCCGTCTGCATCTGCCTGCCGACGCACCTGCACGCGCCGGTCGCGATCTCGGCGCTGAAATCAGGAAAACACGTCGTTCTGGAGATGCCGCCGGCGCCGTCGAGCAAGGACGCAAAGGCCATCGCCAAGGCCGCCGAGAAGGCAGGGCGAGTGGTGATGTATTCGTGCGTCAGGCGGTTCGGCGCCGCCGAGCAATCGGCGAAACAGGCGATCGATAAAGGCTACGCCGGGCGCATCTACCACGCCCGGGCGACATGGCTTCGCACGCGCGGCGTGCCGCGCGGCACCGGCTGGTACGCCGACCGCGCCCAGTCCGGCGGCGGGGTGATCGTCGATCTGGGCTTGCCCATGATCGACCTGCTCATGCACCTGATGAGCGCGAAACCGCGATCGGTGTTCTCGGTCGCGCACTCGGCGCTGGCGAAGCTGCCGGTCGAGGAAGCGGCATCGGTACTAATCAAATTCGACAACGGCGCGTCGGCGGAACTGAGCGTGAGTTGGGCGCTGAACCAGCCCGAATCGCAGGCCGGGACGGTTTGCCGGCTGTCGGGGGATGCGGGCGCGGTCGATGTTTACACGCCGCAGGGGCCAGTGATGTATCGGGGATTTGATGAGAAGGGCCAGTCGAAATCCACGCCGATGAAACAGCCGAAAGTAACCGGTCATGTCGCGTTAATGCGGCATTTCAAAGAGTGCATCGCCGGCAAGGCGACCGCGCCGGTGGGGGCGCTGGACGGGGTGGCGCTGATGGAGATCGCCGAGGCGATCTATAAGTCGATTGAGTCGGGTAAAGCGGTGGAGGTGTAGCGCGTCTGTTTAGCCGGGCCGCTTGCGGCCCGCTCCACCGGCCGCAAGCGGCCGGGCTACACGGGCGCACGACGTCGATTTCGCTTCTGCTTCCGCCCATGGTGTCGAACTTGGTATAATTCGCGCCATGACTCGACCGCTCATTCCATTGCTGGCGTTGATAGCGATCACAGGTTGCGGCGGGAACGACCCCGCGCCGCCTAAGACGACGGGCGCTGCGCAGTCGGCGCCTCGCGTCGAGCAGCAGCTCGCTCAGGCGACCCCGACCGACCCGTCCAAGCCGGGCGCGGTCGCCCAAGCCCCCGCGCCGGTTCCCATCCCCGAGGGTGCCCGGTTCACCATCGAATGCGCCCGCTACGGCGGACCCGGGCACGAGCAGCAGGCGCGGCTGGTGAAAGACCAGGTCTCGCGCCAGACCGGCCGCGGCGATTTCCGTGTCGTTCACAATCAGAACGACAGCGTGCTTTACCTCGGCTACTACCGCGAAACCGAGCGCACCCGCGACCCGGCCGAAGCCAAGCGGTCGGCAGATGACGTGAACTTCCTTCAGCAGCTTAAGACCGCGTCCGGCAGCCGGTATTTCCGCGTGCCGCTCGCGGTCGCCATCACCACCGCCAACCCCGACGCGCCCCCGGAATGGGATCTCGCCAAACTCGACCCGGAAAAGCCCATCACCGACCCGGATCGCCTGCTCTGGACCGTCGTCATCGCCGGCTACACCACCGACGCCGTCGATGAATATGGTCGGGCGGCGGATCGCAAAAAGCTGGCGGTCGATGCCGTCCGCGATGCGCGCAAGATGTTCCCCAATCAGCAGTTCTATTACTACCACGGCGAGAACATCAGCCAGGTTTGCGTCGGTGCCTGGCCTCGCAAGGCGATCGCGGAGCAGGAAATGTCCAGCGCCGAATCCAGCAACGAAGGCAAAGCCAACTCCGGCGAAGCGCTCGTTGTCTCGCCTACGGCGCTGCCGCAGGCGTTTACCGACAAACTCGAGCAAAACCACAATCTGCGCGTCGTGCAGCCGAAGGTCGTGATTCTCGACCCGACGCTTCAACAGACGCTGACGACGTATTCCGAATACGCCGTCAACGGCGGGCTCCAGATGATCACCGTCACCGATCCGGTCACGGGCAAGAAAAACACCAAGGCGCAGCCGTCGTTTTTGACACAAATCCCGGTTGTCCAGCCGTCGCTGCTGACGGGCGGCAGCGGGTCGGGCGTGAACGACCCGGGGCCCACGCTGATCAACCCCATGGGCCCGGGCACCACCGGCGGGCTCCGGGGAGCGCCGCGGCAATGATCATCGTCGTCGCGACCCGAAACCACGGAAAAGCCCGAGAATTCGCCGAAATGCTCGGCGATTCCAGCCTCGACTGGCGTGACCTCTCCCAATTCCCCGCCGCCGGCGAAGTCGAGGAGACCGGCCACACCTTCCGCGCCAACGCCTGCCTCAAGGCCAGCGAATACGCCATCCGCCTCGGGCACCACACGATCGCCGACGATTCGGGCCTCGAAGTTGACGCCCTCAACGGCTCGCCGGGCGTCTACAGCGCCCGATGGGCCCAAATGCACAACCAGGGCAAAGGCGATGCCGACAACAACCGGCTATTGCAGTCGCAATTGGCGGACTTTTCCGACGAAAAACGCACTGCGCGGTTCGTGTGCGCCCTGGCGCTGGCCGACCCGCAAGGGCGGATCATCCTTACCGTTCGCGACACCGTCGAGGGTCGAATCCTCCGGGAACTGCGCGGATCGAACGGTTTCGGCTATGATCCGATGTTCCTGATTGATGCCCTGGGCAAGACGACCGCTGAATTGCCGTCTGACCAGAAGCATGCGATCAGCCATCGCGGTAAGGCGCTGCGGCGGATGAAAGAACTGATGACGGGGCTTTGAAGGTATAGGAAGTAGAAGAAACAAAAGACAAGGAACAAGAAACAAACAAATGGCAATCGACAAATGAATAATCTCAAACGCGAGTCGGATCCGGCGGCCACTTTTGTGATTTGTTCTTTGATGCTTGGGGTTTGTTTGTCTCTTGTTTCTTGAGTTTTGATCTTTCAATCACACCATGACCAAAGTTCTCGTCGCCGTTTCCTCCGCCCTCGCCGCCGAACGCCTGATCGAACCGGTCGGCGAACTCGCCCGGCGTCTGGGCGCTGAAGTGCTGGTCGTCCACGTCTCGCGTCCGTCCGGCGGACAAACCCGGGAACAGGAAGAAGCCGACGGCGAAAAAGCCGTCCGCGCGCTCCAGGACGGCATCGTCGCCAAAGGTGTGTCGGTGCAGACGCTGCTGATGTTCTCCGACGACATCGCCCGCGCCATCCTGAATACCGCCGAGGAACAGGAAGCGTCATTGATCTGCCTGGGCCTGACTGGCAAAAACGTCTTCGCCCGTCTTCTGGCCGGTAACGTCCCGGTCGAACTCATCCGCAACGCGAAGATTCCCGTCCTGCTCTTCCCGCCGGATTACAAAGACCCGACCGCCCGCGGGTTTTAACGCGGTAGGTTGGGGTGCCCCTCACCGATTTTATGGCATCCGCGCAACGTGGGGAAACGGTGGTGGGGGGTCTGTCGGCCGGTGTCGAAAAAGCAACGCCCACCAACGCTCGTTCCCCACCGTACCCTCCCTGGAGTGCCGGGAGCGGAAATCTGAGATTGCCCTGCGGGCTCCATTGGATTCGTTATCGAGGGGTTGGGTGAGGACGGGTAGTCCCCTATAGTGGCTGGGCTAGACATGATGTTACTTGCGATGTTCAGCATCAACACCGTCAAGGGTTGGATGACGGGCCAGGGCTTCTGGGGCGGCGCGTTCATTTCGTTTGCGCTGCTCTTTGCCTGTGGGCTTGGCTTGCCGATGCCCGAGGACATTCCTCTCATCATTACTGGCGCGTTCCTTTGCCAGCCCAATGAGCCGGGTATCGTCGGAATGGAGTTGTGGGAGAAGTGGGCGATCGTCGGGGCGCTCAACTGGGCGGGAATTATCGGCGGAGACGTGTGCCTGTACTGGATCGCGCGTCGCTACGGGATGAACATCACGCGCGCCCCGATCATCGGCAAGCACGTGACGCTGGAGCGGATCGAGACGGTGCGCGGGTGGTTCGACAGGTACGGCGTGGGCGTGGTGGCGGTGGGACGCCTGCTCGCCGGCATCCGTGGGGCGATGGTCATCACTGCC
>JBBQQZ010000259.1:0-5764 GCA_038215325.1 Tepidisphaerales bacterium
ACGTTGCCGATCTGCATCGTGCGCTTGTGGTGGGTGATGATGATGAACTGGCTGAGGTCCAGGAATTCCTGCACGATCAGCCCGAAGCGCACGTTGTTGGCCTCGTCGAGCGGGGCATCGACTTCGTCGAGGATGCAGAACGGGCTGGGCTTGGACTTGAAGATGCTCATGAGCAGCGCGATGCAGGTCATCGCTTTTTCGCCGCCGGAGAGCTGGGTGATGGTGACGGGTTTTTTGCCCGGTGGGCGGGCGATGATTTCGATGCCGGCATCCAGCGGATCGACGGTCTTGCGCATCACCGGGATGATCTCGCCCGGCTGCGCCTCGGCCTTGGCGATCTTCATCGCTTCGACGTCTTCGACTTCTAGTTCCAGGAACACATCCGCACTCCCGCCGCCGAACAGCTTGCGGAAGAGGTTTTGGAAGTGCTCGCGGACGGCGTTGAAGGTCTGCTCAAACCGAATGCCGCTTTCCTTGTTGATCTCGTCGATCAACTGCTCCAACTGCGTCTTGGCCTGCGCCAAATCAGCAAGCTGGGTGGCGAAGAATTGCGACCGCTGCTCGAGTTCGTCCATTTCCCCGATCGAATCGAGGTTGACGTTGCCGAGGCGGTGAATCTTATCTTTCAGGTCCTTGATCTCGGAGCCGATCTGCTCCCAATCGGTGGCGCCCGGGGCGTACGGGAAGAGGAGTTCGGGTTCGAGCTTCTGCGCCTCGTGATGCGCATCGACCGCTTCCTGGTACCGGCCGGCGACGTCGATCTGCAACTCGTCCTGCGTTCGCGCGACCAACGTCTCTCTGCGAACCGATAGCTCGTTATGCTGGATCTGGAGCGAGTGGAGCTTCTGTTCCAGTTCGCCGTGCAGGCCGCGGATCGATTCGACCTTGCCGGTGAGCTGGCGGACGGTATCGACCAGCCCCTGGAGCCGTGAGACCAGTTCGGCCACGCGTTCGCGAAGCTCATCCGCCCGCTTGGTCTGCACCTCTTCGTCGTGCTTGCCACGCTGCAATTCAGCCTCGGCGCTCCCGCGCCGGTCGGCGGTGGAGTTGATCGACCGCGTGATGCGTTCGATCTGCTGGGCGATCTCGTTCTGCTGCTGGCGAAGCCGCTCGACCGACTGGCGGGCACCGAGCTGTTTCTCCTGCACCTGCCCGAGCGCCACGCGGCAGGTCGTTAGTTCCTCGGCCAGCAGCTTCACCTGATCGACGAGGTCGAGTTGCTGCTGGCTGAAGGCTTCGATCTGGTCCTGCAATGTCTGCTGGCGGGCGTCGAGTTCGGTCTTCTGGACCGTGAGCGTTTCTTCCTCGGCCGACAGCTTGGCAGTTTGCGCGACGAGGTTTTGTAGTTCACGATCGAGCAGCGGCAGTTCGCGACGCAGGCCGTTCACGCGGTCGTTGATCTGCTGCGTCTGGCTGTTCAGTTCCACCTTCCGCGTGTTGCACAGGTAGACGGCGTTGCGGAGTTGGTTGATCTCTTCTTCGATCTGCTTCGCCTGTGTGCTGCAATGAGAAAGTTCTTCGGTGCGCACCTGGATCAACTGTTCGGCTTCGATGATCTGGAGCGTGAGGGCTTCGAGTTCAGATCGACGCGACAGGATGCCCATCGACGCGCCCATCGGCCCGGCCTTGAGCACGCCGTCGGCTTCGAGGACTTCTCCGCCCTTGATCACGTAACGCCAGCCGGCGGGTCCGGATCGGTGAAGCGCGCGGGCGTCATCGAGCGAATCGACGACCGCGGTCCGGCCGAGGAGCGTCTGGGCGATGGAGGCGTTTTCAGGCTCGACCTTCACCAGATCGGTCGCAAGACGAATGCGTTGCGGGTGCAGGTTCCAGTCGGGTGCTTCGCCGGCGGCGGGGTTGGAATCAAGCGACAGGAATGACACCCGCCCGGCTAGCTGCACCAGCGCCTCAAGCGAGACGGCGGCAAGCGAGTCGATGATCAGCCACTGGTCACGGCCATCCAGCGCGGCCTCAATCACTTCAGCGTGTTCGATATCCACCCGCAACAAATCGGCAACAATTCCGTGGACGAACGGGAACTTCTGCTCCCGCTCCTTCAGCACCTTCTTCACGGCCTCGCTCACGCCCTCGCGGCGGGCTTCGAGGTCCTGCAAAAGCTTCTGACGTGACAGCAGCCCCGAACGGTGCTCCTTGGCCGAGCCGAGCGCTTCGGTGACGGACTTGATCTGCTGGCCTAGTTCGCTGGCGGCCTGCTTGCGGGCATCCTGCTCGGCCTGACGATCGGTGATCTGCACCAGCACGTCGTCCAGCTTGGACTTCAATTCGCCGGCAATGCCTTCGGCACCTTCGATGTCGGCCACAACCTGCTGGCGACGATCGCCTTGCCGCGTTTGCATCGCGGCGATGTTTTTGCGCTCGATCTCGATCGACGCCAGCCGGCTGTTCACCTGCGCGAGCTTGCGCATCATGTCGAGCACGGCCTGCTTGTTCTTTTCGATCTGGTTGACCAGTTCGTTGAGCTTGAGCTGGTCTTCCTTGAACGACTGCTGCTTGGCTTCGATCTCGGTCCGGCGCGAATCCAGCTCAACCGTGAGCGCTTCCAGGCTGGCGGCGGCTTCATGGAGGTGCTGTTCGACTTCTTCGCGACGCGCCAACGACGCCTGCTGGTCGTGCTTGAGCGCCTCGACCTGCTCTTCGATCTGGCGAAGCTGCTGCTGGGCGTATTGCTGTTTCTGCTGCGCCCCGCGAATGGCGGCCTGCGCTTCGACCAGTTCGTGCTCGGCCTTCTGCTTTGATTGAGCAACCTGGTCGGCCTGGTCGCGCGAGGTCGCCAGTTCGTTCTGGCGTTTCGCCAGATCGCCGGCCACGTCGTCGACGCGGAACTGGTTCTCATCCCGCTCGGCGGAGACGCGTTCAAGTTCGCCGTGCAGCTTATGAAACTCCTGCAATGAGTAGCCGAGGCGCAGTTCGTTCAGCCGCGTGGAGTGTTCCTGGTACGTACGGGCGCGCCCGGCCTGGATCTTCACGCTGCGGAGCCGGCGTTCGACTTCCTCGACGATGTCGTTCACGCGCAAGAGGTTCTGATCGACCTTTTCCAGCTTCCGCTGCGCTTCCTTCTTCTTGACCTTAAACCGCGAAATGCCGGCGGCTTCTTCGAAGATGAGGCGGCGCTGGAGGGGGTTGGATTCCAAGAGCTGCGAAACGCGTCCCTGCTCGATCACGCTGTAAGCATCGACGCCCACGCCGGTATCGAGGAACAGGTCGCGCACGTCCTTCAGACGGGCGACGGCGTTGTTGATCGTGTATTCGCTGGTCCCGTCGCGATAAAGGCGACGGCCGACCGAGACGTCGTCGGTGGGGAGATTGAGTTTGCGATTTCCGTCGGGATCGGCGGGGTTTTCAAACACGAGGATGACTTCCGCCATGCCGCCGGGCTTGCGGGTGGACGAGCCGTTGAAGACCACGTCCAGCATCGCATCGCCGCGCAGGGACTTGGCCGACTGCTCACCGAGCACCCATTTCACGGCATCGACGACGTTGGATTTGCCGCACCCGTTCGGGCCGACAATGCACGTAACAGGTTGGTCGAACGCGAATTCCGTGCGATCGGCGAATGACTTGAAACCGTGCAGTACGAGTTTGCGAAGACGCATACGCGTGAGTCCTCCATGACCCATCCCGAATGAATTCTGGCAAGCCATCCAAGCCTGCCCACTTCTCTTCTCCGGGCGGTATCAAAGCAGGTTCGGTCGAAAGATGCAACTCATGATTTATCGGACAGATAGGACGGAAAACACCAGCGGCGCTAACGAAAAGCGAACATTCATCGTCAATCGCTTCCCAATTTTGGGCGACACGATTGCCGGGGAAGCGCAATGACACTCGCAATAGCGAAAGCGGTAGCGACGTGCTGAACGCCGGATTCGGGAATGCCGACAGTCTCGCCGACACCGTGAATGACGGCTCCGGCGATGATTACTTACTGGCGGATGGGTTTGACGTGCTCGGAGCAGCCTCGACGCTCGGCGACGACACGCTCTCGATCGATGGGCGGGAATACGACGTCTAAGACGAAAAAGAGGCGCGGAAAGGTGCTACGGAGGGGTGGCCGTCACGGGGAAACCTTCCGTCCCATTTCAGTCAGGCCCAAAATCGCGGAAAAACGGCGACTGCCGTTTTGAAAAAAACGATGGGAAGAAAAAGGATGGCAAAAACTAAACCAACCAGAATTGCCCGGGTCGCGCCTTCACGTAATCTATGCCTGTACACATACACCCATACCGCTACCGAAATCGCGATCGCCGTCACGCCTTCAAAAGACAGCCGGTTGAGTAACGCATTTCGGTCGTCAAGGCTCAGCCACATGTATCGGTCGGGACCGGTCCTAAATCGAACATACAGACGTAGTGCGAACGTGACCGCAGGTACAAAAACAACGATCGCACCAATTTGCGACACAGATGGCTTTTGCCACCGCTCGTAACTTACGGGCTGCGCCAACGGTGCTTTTTCTCGTTTCATTCGACCAACCTAACGTCCCATGCCCTAGGCAGGAACCCAACTACTCGCACCCCAAACTCTCTCGACGGTAACCGCTGGAGTGCCTGAAAGATCGACTTGATACTTATACACACTTCCAGCATCACCAAGTGTCCCGAATCCAGCCTGAACGGCAGCCGCCATCTTGGCTGATGCGACCCCGGTAGTGACGGCGCAACCACAATGCACAGGGCCAACGCGGCAATGAAGTCGATTCCGCCGACAGTCTCGCCGACACCGTGAATGACGGGTTCGGCAACGATTACTTGCTGGCGGATGGGATTGGCGTGCTCGGAGCAACGGACACTCTCGGCGACGACACGCTTTCCGTTGATGGGCAGGAATACTACGTGTAGAGAAAAAGAAAAAGGGGCGGAAGGGTGCGATGGAGGGGTGGCCGTCACGGGGAAACCTTCCGCCCCGCGTCCGATTGCTGGTCGAACTGGGGACCAGTCGCTTCGGATGGTGAGGGCGAAAAGCCCCTCGCCAATCCCGTAGCTGCCTTACGACATAGCGCGTACATCAAACTTGTCAAAAAAACGCATGGCAAAAGGAGATATCCTTGACAGGTGAAATCTAGCCCGCTGCCCCACATTATCGAGACATACTCACTGTCAAAACCATGTCCTAGCGTAAGCCAAAGTTCGGCCAAATATACGCTTGTCGTAGACCCTGTAATTAAGCGTAGCGACTCATCTCGATAGCCCATTTCGCCGTAAGCAACGCGGATGACTCCGTTTGCTGAACCAATGAGCAAGTGTTTAGCCGTTGGCCCAGCAATGTACTCCGAATCCGAAACGACGGGGCTAGCCCTAATCACGAATGAGTACGGAGCCTTTCGGCCAATCAACCATCCCACGATCGTTACCACTAACAACGACGTGGCCAACAGAGACAAGGCACTTAAGAACCTAGCAGTGCGATATCTATTGGGAAATGTAAAGAACTTCATCATCAGGCGTATCCGCCGGTATCGTTCGTTCAGGAGTGGTGACTCTAATCGGACGTATTGCAAGGCTGATCTTGCCGCCGACCTTCGAGAAAGCACCAACGGTCACATATTTGGAGGTGAGAATACTTCCGATTCCCAGTTGCGATCGGAACGTGTCAATCACGTCGTGACCGTTCGGGTTAGAACCGATCTCACAACTGACGACGGCTAGTTCGCTAATTTTGTCTTTCGTCGCCCACATCGGCGAATTCTGCAAATCCGCCTTAAACTGATTCAAGAGTGGGACATCGTTGTGATACGAGGCCAAGCTGA